>NZ_JBHWZP010000085.1:0-32034 GCF_042728395.1 Streptomyces sp. NPDC060205 | reverse complement strand
GGTCCCCTGGCCCGGAGGCGCACATGCCGGGCCGGTCCCCGGGCCCGTCTTCGCGCGGCGGCTCAGCGCCGCGCATATTCGCGGAAGCCGCGGCCCGTCTTGCGGCCGAGGCAGCCCGCGGCCACCAGGTGCTCCAGGAGCGGCGCCGGGGCCAGGCCCGGGTCACGGAACTCGCGGTGCAGCACCTTCTCGATGGCCAGCGAGACATCGAGGCCGACCACGTCGAGGAGCTCGAAGGGCCCCATCGGGTAGCCCCCGCCGAGCTTCATCGCGGCGTCGATGTCGTCGAGCGTCGCGTAGTGCTCCTCGACCATCTTGATCGCGTTGTTCAGGTAGGGGAACAGGAGCGCGTTGACGATGAAACCCGCCCGGTCACCGCAGTCCACCGGGTGCTTGCGGACCTTCGCGCACAGCTCACGGACCGTGGCGTGCACGTCGTCCGCCGTCAGGACCGTCCGCACGACCTCGACCAGCTTCATCGCGGGCGCCGGGTTGAAGAAGTGCATGCCGATCACGTCCTGCGGCCGCGAGGTGGCCCGCGCGCAGGCGACGACGGGCAGCGAGGACGTCGTCGTGGCCAGGATCGCGCCCGGCTTGCAGACCTTGTCGAACACCGCGAAGAGCTGCTGCTTGATCTCCAGGTCCTCGGCGACGGCCTCCAGCGCCAGATCGACGTCGGCGAAGGCCTCGTACGACCCCGCCGGGGTGATGCGCCCCAGTGTCTCCGCAGCCGCTTCGGCCGTCATGCGGCCCTTGTCGACGGAGCGCGAGAGGGACTTGCCGATACGGGCCTTCGCGGTCTCGGCCTTCTCCTCGGTGCGGGCGGCGAGGACGACGTCGTACCCGGCCTTCGCGAAGACCTCCGCGATGCCGGACGCCATCGTTCCGGAGCCCGCGACGCCGACCGAGCGCACGGTCCGGCCGGCCGTCCCGGACCCCGCGGCGGACGGCGTCAACGAGTCCGGGACGACGCTCGCGCCGCCCGGGGCGTCGTACGTGTAGAAGCCGCGCCCCGACTTGCGGCCGGTCAGGCCCGCCTGGCTGAGCTGCTTGAGGATCGGCGCCGGCGCGTGCAGCCGGTCGTGCGACTCGGCGTACATGGCCTCCAGGACCGTACGCGCGGTGTCCACGCCGATCAGGTCCAGCAGGGCGAGCGGGCCCATCGGCAGGCCGCAGCCCAGCCGCATCGCGGCGTCGATGTCCTCGCGGCTCGCGTACTTGGCCTCGTACATCGCGGCTGCCTGGTTGAGGTAGCCGAAGAGCAGGCCGTCCGCGACGAAGCCGGGGCGGTCGCCGACCGCGACGGGCTCCTTGCCGAGTTCGAGGGCGAGGTCGGTCACGGCGGCCACGGCGCCCGGCGCGGTCAGCACGGACGAGACGACCTCGACGAGCTTCATCGCGGGCGCGGGGTTGAAGAAGTGCAGGCCCAGGACCCGTTCGGGGTGGGCCGAGTCGGCGGCCAGCCGGGTGACCGACAGGGCGTTCGTGCCGGTCGCCAGGATCGTCCCCGGCCGCACGACACCGTCCAGCTCCCGGAAGATCTGATGCTTGATCTCGTACGACTCCGGGGCCACCTCGATCACCAGGTCCGCGTCGGCCGCGGCCCGCAGATCGGTGAAGGTGCGGAAACGGGCGAGGGTGTCGTCGCGCTCCTGCTCGGTGAGGCGCCCGCGCCGCACGGCACGGGCGGTCGAGGACTCCAGCGCGCCGACGGCCTGCGCCGCGGCGGCCTCGCTGACGTCGATGCCGACGACCTCGCGGCCGGCCCGGGCGAGGATCTCGGCGATACCGGTGCCCATCGTGCCGAGGCCGACGACGGCGACGGTCCGCAGGAGGGACACGGAGGACAACGAGGGGTCGGACAGGGGAGTGGCCATCGCGGGACTCCAGGAATGAGTGACGACTGAGGGACGCACGCGGATACGCCGACGGGCGCACGGAGTGCGGAGGGTGCACGGAGTGCGTGCGCGTGATGCCTGCGGGTGGTGCCGGGCTGCGAAGCGCACACGCCCGGTGCCGGTCGCGGGTGGGGTGCACGAAACCCGCGACACGGTGAGAAACGCTGAGGAGAACCGACAGGCCCTGTCCCGGAGCCGTGCCGTCACGTCGTACTGAGGTATCCGAAGTGCTCGGAGTACCCGAAGTACCGAACCGACCAGCTCCCTCGCGACCCGGGGGTGCGAGGGTGTTCCCGCGGCGGCTGCGTCACCAGGCCACCACGGGCAGATCCACGAGTGGGTAACTCGCTCGATTGAGCTTAACCGGTGAGTAACGAGCGCGCCAGCCCGCCTTCCTGGCCGGTCCATGTGACCTATGTCGCCGATAGTCTCTGCATCATGGACGAAGAGTTGCGATCGCTCACCCAGCGCTTACAGCAGGAGGCGGGCACGATGGCGTCCTTCTCGTACGAACGACTGGCGGCGACCGGCGATCTCGACGAGCTGGCCGCCGTGCTCACCGCTCCCGAACAGCCGCTGTGGGCGCGGGAACTGGCCGCGTTCCGGCTCGGTGTCGCCGGGGACAGACGGGCCTTCGAGGCGCTCGTCCTGCTGCTCAACCACCGGGATCCGCAGCGGTGCGCCTCCGCCGCTTACGCGATGGCCCGGCTGGGGGATCCGCGGACCGCGCGGGCGGCGGCCGCCCTCGCCACGAACGAGCTGCGCGTCGCCTACGCGCTTCATCCGGTGCGGCTGCTGGTCGAACTCCGTGCGCCGGAGTCCGTGCCCGCGCTGATCACCACCCTGGCGCGGCGGTTCCGGCCGCACGATCCGTACCGGCGGGTGGCGCTCGCGTGTGTGGAGGGGCTGGGGGTGCTGGGGGACGAGCGGGCTCGGCCTGTGCTGAACGAGGCGCTGGTGCATCCGGAGTTGGCGGGGGCTGCGGCTGATGCGTTGCGGCGGCTGCCGGCTCAGCGTGTCCCACCGGGCCCGCGGGGGCGGGGTTAGCGGGTGGGGGTGGGTGCGTGTAGGGGCCTGTTTGTGGCTGCGGGCCGGTGGGGGCTGGGTGCGCAGTTGCCCGCGCCCCTAGGGGGTGGTGGGTTCGGTTGTGTGCACCTGCGGGTTGGTGGGGGCTTGTCGCGCCGTTCCTCGCGCCCCTTTCGGGGCGGGGGCGGGCCGCGCGGTTTCCCGCGCCCCTGACGGGGGGTCGCCGGGGGTTCGCCCGGCGGGAGACGGGCGACCGGCAGGCGGACGAACTTCGCGGGATCCGAACTGCCGTCATCTCCGCGCATGTGGCCCGGGTCCTGCTCCCCGGCGGCCCCGGTCGTGCGACCGCCCGGCTGGGTGCGACAGGGGATCGGGAAGTCGCCCGGCATCGGCTGGATCGGCTCGTACCGTTGCCGTGGGAGGTCGCACATTTCGCACCATAAGCGACGGGCTGTCCGTCGGAAATCCCCCAGGCGGGGCGAACGGCCCCCTCAGATGGGCTGATTCACCGCCCTACGGCAGCTCGCGCGGCAGGATGCCCAGCCGGGTGGCCGTCACCACCGCCTCCAGCTGACTGTGCGCACGCAGCTTGACCAGCACACTCTTCACATGTCCGCGTACCGTGTGCCGGCTGAGGACCAGCCGGTCCGCGATCGACCTGAGGTCGTGCCCCTGCGCGAGCAGGACCAGTACCTCGTGCTCACGGCGGGTCAGCCCGCCCCCGTTGCGCTGCCGCGGCGGCAGCCGGGCCGCCAGGGTCGACTCCTCCACGAGCAGCTTGCCGGTGGCCGTCGTCCGGATCGCGGTGAGGATGTCCCCGAACGGGCTGTGCTTGGCGAGGAACGCCGAGGCGCCCGCCGTCACCGCCCGCGCCAGCTGGTCGGGGGCCGCGTCCGCGGTCAGCACCACCACCCGGGCCGAAGGGTGGACCTTCTTCAGCAGCCGCGTGCCCTCGATACCGTCCGTGCCCGGCAGATGGATGTCCATCAGGACCACGGAGGGGGGCCGACGGGCCGCCTCCCGCAACGCCTCGTCGACCGTACCCACCGCTTCGCCGCAGTCCAGGTCCGGCTGTGCTCCGATGGCGATGGCCAGTGCGTCGGCCAGCGCGCGCTGGTCCTCGACCACGAGCACGCGGATCATCCCGGATCCTCCCCCTCCGGATGGCCGGCTCTCCCCGGGCCGGTGGTGGCGATGCGCTTTCGAGCGTAGTGCTGAAGACCCCCGGCGGGTCCCGGCCGTACCCGGGAATATGCCTCCCGTGTCTGGCCCAACGCCCCGTGGACGGTACAGAGTTGAAGGGGAACGCAGGGGGCGGCCGGTCAGTGGCCGGTCAGCGGCAGGTGGCAGGGGGCGCCGGAAGGAGACCCGTGCGTTCCGCGTACCGCACAGGTCCGGGTGCACGGCCCGGACCCCGCCGCGTCGGCCGACGCGCGCCTGCTGTGCTGTACGTACCGCCTGTCCGACCGTTTGCGGACAGGGGGCGTCGACGCCGTGGGGAAGCCGCGACGGGCGGCCGGTGAAGGGGGCCTGCCGGCCTCACCGCCGGGTGCCCGGCGGGAGGAAGCGGGGGACATGCGAGGCACCGGTGCACCGGAGGGACCACGGGACGGACCGCTGGGCCGGCGAAGGGGGTGCGGGGACGATCGCGATGGCTGACGACGGGCGTCAGGAGCTGTACGCGGCCATGATGCTGGCCGCGCCCGACGGCATCGTCGCGGTCGACGCCGACGGCTGCGTGGGAGCGTGCAACCCGGCCGCGGCGGCGCTGCTGGAGCGGCCGGCCGACGAACTGATCGGCTCCGTGTTCGGCTTTCCGCTCGCCGACGGGGAGTCCACCGAGGTCACGCTGGTCCTGCCGAACGGCCGCAACAAGGTCGTCGAGATGACGGTCGCCCTCGCCCGGTTCGACGGCCGACGCCTGTACGTGGCCACCCTGCGCGACGGAACCCGCAGGCAGCAGGCCGACCATGTGCTCCAGGCCGCTTTGGAGCACCAGAGCGTGGTCGTCGCCGTCGCCGCGCACCAGCTGCACAACCCGCTCGCCGCCCTGGGCGCGCTGGTGCACGTGCTCAGGGAGCCGCCGCCCGGACTGACCGACGAGCGGCGCGCGGAGGTGGTCGAGCGGATCGCCGAACGCACGGCCCGGCTGCAGGCCCTGGTCCGCAAACTCCTCACCGCCGCACGGCTCGACGGCGCCGGCCGGCAGGGCGTCCCGGAGCCGGTGCAGGTGCTGGGCTTCCTGCGGGACCGGTTCGCCGAGTCCGGGGCCGCCCACGACGGACTGAGACTCGCCGTCCCGGCCCGGCTGGTGGCGCGTGTCGACCGCGCGGGTCTCGCCGAGATCTTCGGCAACTACCTGGAGAACGCGCTCGCCTACGGCCGGGACCCCGTCGAGATCACCGCACGGGAAGCCGACGGGCGCATCGAACTCCGCGTCGCGGACCACGGCCCCGGCGTGCCGGAGTCCTTCGTGCCGCACCTCTTCGAGCGTTACCGCCGCGATCCCGCCACCGCGGCGGCCACCGAGGGCACCGGACTCGGCCTGTGGATCGCCCGCAGCCTGGCCCGGGCCAACGGCGGCGACGCCTGGTACGAACCGGGCCGGCCGAACGGCGCGGTCTTCTGCGTCAGCCTCCCGAAGGGGTGACGCGGCCTCCCAGCGGCCGGGCGTACCGCACCTCCGGCACCTCGACGCCCTCGACCTCGTAGGGCTCCTCGACGCCGTCCGCGGCGAAACCGGCCCGCTCGTAGAAACGGCGCGCGCCCGCGTTCTCCCGCAGGACCCAGAGCAGCATCCGGTCGTGCCCCGCGGCGGCGCACCGCTCGACCGACGCCCGCAGCAGGGCACGGCCCACCCCGCGTCCGAACCGGCCGGGGTCGACGTAGATCGCGTACAACTCGGCGTCCCCGCCACTCCCGGCGTCCCGGGGACGCGGTTCCCCGCCGCGGTAGGGCCCGTGGCAGGCCCAGCCGACGACCTCACCGGCCGACTCCGCGACGAGGTTCACCACGCCCGGCCCCGCCTGCTCGAAGCGGGCCCGCCGAAGCGGGATTTCGGCCGCCACGTCGAGCCCGTCGAGGTACGACCGGGGCATGAGCCCGTGGTACGCGCTCTGCCAGCCGCGTACCCGGATCTCTGCCACGCGGGGGCAGTCGGACAGCGTCATGTCGCGGACGTGGGGCGGGGCTTCGGTACGGCTCATGCGGGCAGTATCGCGAACGCCTCTATCTCCATCAGGAACTCCGGGCGGACGAGGGCGGCTACCTGTACGGCGGAGGCGGCCGGGAGGCGGTCCTGCGGGATGTGCTCGGCCCGGGCCGCGCGGATGGCCGGCAGGTGGGCCATGTCCGTGACGAAGTAGGTCAGTTTGACCACGTCGTCGAAGCCCGCGCCGGCCGCGGCGAGGCAGCGCCGCAGGTTCTCGAAGACCTGCCGGGCCTGCGCGGCCGGGTCGCCCTCGCCGACCACGGCTCCGTCCTCGTCGAGCGCCAGCTGGCCCGAGACCGCCACGAAGCGGCCCGTGCCCATGACGACGTGCGCGTACGCGGCGGCGGGGGCGACGCCGTCGGGGGCGGTGATGCGGATCGGTCCGGTCATGGATCAATCCTGCACCACCGCACTGACAACGCCCCCGACCTGCCCCGATCAGCCGGACCTGCCCCGATCGGCGGACCGGCCCAGGCCGGCTCAGACGGGCCCAGGCCGGTCCAGGCCGGTTCCGGCTAGCCGCGGAAACCGATCAGGCCGTGCAGGGTCGCGCCGCGTGAGGCCGTGCCCGCGCCCGCCTTCGCGGTCAGCGGCTTGGGGTCGGGCAGCTTCGCGCACACCGCGTCGGCCTCGCCGTTCCCGCGCGGCACCCTGCCGTCGGTGAGATAGGCGGCCAGGTGCTTGTCCAGGCAGGTGTTGCCGCTCAGCGTGACACCGTGGTTGCCGCCGCCCTGCTCGACCACCAGGCTGGAGCCGTCCAGCAGGTGATGGACCGTGACACCGCCCTCGTACGGGGTCGCGGCGTCGTCCGTCGCCTGGAACAGCAGCACCGGCGGCACCGCGTCGTTCGAGACGTCGACGGGCTCGGCCGAGTCCGTGGGCCAGAACGCGCACGGGGCGTTGTACCAGGCGTTGCTCCACGTCATGAAGGGCGCCTTCTTGTACACGTTCCAGTTGTCGTGGCGCCACTCGTCCCAGTCGCGCGGCCAGCTCGCGTCACGGCACTGCACCGAGGTGTAGACGCTGTAGCCGTTGTCGCCCGCGGTGTCGACGGCCCCGAAGTTCTCGTACGCCTCGACCAGCAGGTCGTCGTTCTTCGTCTTCACGTAGGCCGCGAACGCCTCGGCGAGATACGGCCAGTAGCCGTTGAAGTAGGCGCCGGGGGAGAAGGTGTCCTCCAGCTCCGAGGCGCCGACCGTCCCGTCCGCCGGCTTCTTCGCGAGCGCCGCCCGCATCGCGTACCAGGCCGCCTCGATCCTCTCCGGATCGGTGCCGAGCCCGTACGTCGCGTCGTGCTTGGCGACCCAGGCCAGGAAGGCCCGGTGGCGGGTGTTGAACGCGTGGTCCTGCGCGATGTTGTCGTCGTACCAGACGCCGGTGGGATCGACGACGGAGTCCAGCACCATGCGCCGTACCCGCTCCGGATACAGCTTGGCGTAGACGGCGCCCAGGTAGGTGCCGTACGAGTACCCGAAGTAGTTGATCCGCTTCGCGCCGAGCGCGCCGCGGATCGCGTCCATGTCCTGGACCGCGCTCACCGTGTCGATGTACGGCAGCAGATCCCCGTACTTGCTCGCGCAGGCCTTCGCGAACGCCTCGACGCGGTCGAGGTTGGCCTCTTCGAGAGCGGGGGTCGTCGGCAGGGAGTCGGGGCGCACCGGCTTGAAGTGCCCCGGCCGGCAGTTCAGGGCGGGCTTGCTCGCGCCGACCCCGCGCGGGTCGAAGCCGATCACGTCGTACTGGGCCGCCACGTTCTTCGGGAGCGAGGCCGCGACGAATCCGGCGAGGGTCAGACCGCTGCCGCCGGGACCGCCCGGGTTCACCAGCAGGGGGCCCTGATAGGTCTTCTTGGAGGTGTGCGGGACCCGGGACAGCGCGAGTGTGATCTTCCGGCCGCGCGGGTTCGCGTGGTCGAGGGGCACCTTCAGGGACGCGCACTGGAGCGTCGGATAGTTCTTGGTGCCGCACTTCGTCCAGGCGGGCTTCGCCGCGGCCCCCGGCGCGTCGGCGGACGAAGCGGTGCGCCGGGCGGTCGCGGAGGCCGGGCTCGCGTCGGCCGGTACCGCGGTGATCATTCCGGCAACCACGGCGGCGGCACCGCACAGAGCGGCTGCGCGTCGGTTCACAATGAATCGCCTCACATCGATGGACCGGACAGGAGGCCGTGCACCTCACGGCCCTGGCCGTATCGTCCCGGCGCGGGCGCCCGGAAGGACCGCTTCTGCCGAGAGTTGACCCCATTGGGCCGGGGTGTACGGCCGGATGCCGGGCAAGGGGTGCCGGCCGGTGAGTGAGGGACGGCGGTGCCGGTGCGTGGCGGATGTCGGCGCAGGCGTGTCAGGGGCGCAGGTCACAGAAGGGTGAGCTGGGTGGGCCCCGTCGCGACCGGTTCGGGCACCGGGATCCTGCGGGGCATCCCCGCGCGCGTGGGGCCTATCCCGTACTCCTCGGCCAGTTCGTGCACCTGCCGGGTGATCCGCCGCTGATACCACTTCGGGGCGTACGCGCCCTCCGCGTACAGCCGCTCGTACCGGCGCACGAGGTGGGGGTGGTGGTGTCCCAGCCAGCTCATGAACCATTCGCGCGCCCCGGGCCGCAGATGCAGTACGAGCGGGGTCACCGAGGTCGC
The DNA here is from genome assembly GCF_042728395.1 of Streptomyces sp. NPDC060205. Classification (NCBI taxonomy): domain Bacteria; kingdom Bacillati; phylum Actinomycetota; class Actinomycetes; order Kitasatosporales; family Streptomycetaceae; genus Streptomyces; species Streptomyces sp. NPDC060205. The sequence continues at coordinate 23,270 of NZ_JBHWZP010000085.1, read as the reverse complement.
GCCGGAGGCGGCGACCGCCCGTACCGTCGCGCGCAGTTGGGAGGGGTCGTCGCCGAGGAAGGGGATCACGGGCGCCATCAGGACCCCGCAGTCGATGCCGTGCGCGCTCAGGGTGCGGACGACGTCGAGGCGGCGCTCCGGGGCGGGCGTGCCCGGTTCCACGGTCCGCCACAGGTCGAGGTCGGTGAAGCCCACGGAGACGGAGATCCCTACCTCGGTGACGGCCGCCGCCTGCTTCAGGAGGTCCAGGTCGCGCAGGATCAGCGTGCCCTTGGTGAGGATGGAGAAGGGGTTCGCGTGGTCGCGCAGGGCCGCGATGATGCCGGGCATCAGCCGGTAGCGGCCCTCGGCGCGCTGGTAGCAGTCCACGTTGGTGCCCATCGCGATGTGGTCACCGAGCCAGCGCCGGGAGCCGAGCTGGCGCCGCAGCAGCTCAGGGGCGTTCGTCTTCACCACGATCTGGCTGTCGAAGCCGAGGCCGGTGTCGAGGTCCAGATAGCTGTGGGTCTTGCGGGCGAAACAGTAGACACACGCGTGCGTGCACCCCCGATAGGGGTTGACCGTCCACTCGAAGGGCATGCGCGAGGCCCCCGGTACGCGGTTGACGATCGATCTGGCCCGGATCTCGTGGAAGGTGATCCCGCGGAACTCGGGCGTGTCGAACGTCCGGGTGGTCACCGTCTCCGCGCCGAACAGCGCGGGGTTCGTGGGCCCTGCCGACGGATTCCCGCCGGACTCCACTGCGAGGTTCTCCCACCGCATGACGCCTCCTCGATAGCACTGACCACAGAATAGAACACATGTTCCCTTGATCGTGCGACCCCGTAGTTGCGGACCCCGATTTGGGCGGCCCGCCCGCCTGATGGTTGGCTGAGCGCTGACGCCCGAGATCCCGAGTGCTGGAGGAACGCAATGGCGCAGGTCGAGGCCACCACCGAGCGAGTCGTGACGGGTCAGCCGGACGACGTGTTCGACGCGCTGGCCGACTACAACGGCACGCGTTCGAAGATCCTGAGCGAGCACTTCAGCGAGTACGAGGTCCGGGAGGGCGGCGACGGCGAGGGGACCGTCGTCCACTGGAAGCTCCAGGCCACCAGCAAGCGCATCCGCGACTGCCTGCTCGACGTGAGCGAGCCCACCGACGGCGAACTCGTCGAGAAGGACCGCAACTCCTCCATGGTCACCACCTGGCGGGTCACCCCGGCCGGCGAGGGCAAATCCCGTGTCGTCGTCACCACCGTCTGGGACGGCGCCGGCGGCATCGGCGGGTTCTTCGAGCGGACCTTCGCGCCCAAGGGGCTCGGCCGCATCTACGACGAGGTGCTGGCGAAGCTCGCCGCAGAGGTGGAGAAGTAGCCTCCTGCGGCGACTCCCCGCCGTCCTGGACCCCACCGGCCCGGGCGATTTTCACGCTCACCGTTTCGAGTGGTTTTCCGTACGCGCCCAGTTGTACGCCGTAGGGCTCCGACCGGCGGATACGTCCGCCGGAGCCGGTCCCAGGGCGACTCGTCGCGCTTGCTCCCAGATGTCGCACAATGCGAGAAATGGGCCCCGCAGGCGCGACGAGGGGAGCAGCACGTGGGCGGTACGGCTCTGGCGGAGAGCGGACGAGACGTTTCCTCTCCGGCCCCCGACACACCCCAAGCGCCGCCCGAACTCCCCCAGTTGGAGACGCTGAGCCCGCGCCGCGTGCGCCTGGTCTTCTTCGCGCTCATGCTCGCGCTGCTCCTCGCGGCCCTGGAGCAGATGATCGTCGCCACCGCGCTCCCGAAGATCGTCGGAGAGCTGCACGGCCTGGACAAGATGTCCTGGGCGATCACCGCGTATCTGCTCACCTCGACCGTGGGACTGCCCGTCTACGGCAAGTTCGGCGACCTGTACGGCCGCAAGGGCGTCTTCCAGTTCGCCATCGTCGTCTTCGTGATCGGCTCCGCGCTCGCCGGATGGTCGCGCACCATGGACCAGTTGATCGCCTTCCGTGCCCTCCAGGGCGTCGGCGCCGGCGGCCTCATGATCGGCGTACAGGCCATCATCGCGGACGTCGTGCCGGCCCGGGAGCGGGCCCGCTTCATGGGGATGATCGGCGCCGCGTTCGGACTCGCCTCGGTGGCGGGCCCGTTGCTCGGCGGCTACTTCACCGACCACCTCACCTGGCGCTGGTGCTTCTACATCAACGTCCCCTTCGGCCTGATCACGCTCGCCGTCGTGGCCGTCGTCCTCGAACTGCCGAAGCCCACCGCCAGGCCGCGCCTGGACGTCCTGGGCGCCCTGCTGCTCGCCGCCGCCTCCACCTGCCTTGTCCTGCTGACCAGTTGGGGCGGCACGGAGTACGCGTGGGGCTCGCGCGTCGTCCTCGCACTCGCCGCGGGAGCCGTCGCCTCGACCGTGCTCTTCCTGCTCGCCGAGCACCGCGCGGCCGAACCCCTCATCCCGCTACGGCTGTTCCGCGACGGCGTCTTCAACGTCACCGCTCTTGTAGGGGTGATCGTCGGCGTCGCCCTCTTCGGCGCGGCCAGCTATCTGCCCACCTACCTGCAGATGGTCGACGGCGCCAGCGCCACCGAGTCCGGCCTGCTCATGCTCCCCATGATGGGCGGCATCGTCGGCGCCTCCATCGTCTCGGGCCACCTCATCAGCCGCAGCGGCCGCTACAAGATCTACCCGATCCTCGGCGGCGCCCTGTCGGTCCTCGGCATGTGGCTGCTCTCACGGCTCGAAGCCGACACGCCCCGGCTGCACTACAGCGTGTGGATGGCCCTGCTCGGCGCCGGGATCGGCCTCGTCATGCCCGTGCTGATCCTCGCCGTGCAGAACTCCGTCCACCCGCACGACCTCGGCACCGCGACCAGCGCCAACAACTACTTCCGGCAGATCGGCGGCAGCGTCGGCGCGGCGGTCTTCGGCACGCTCTTCGCGAACCGGCTCGCCGACTCCCTCGCCGACCGGCTGCCCGCCGGGGCCGGGGTGCCCGACCCCGAGTCCATCACCCCGCAGCTCGTCCACGCACTGCCCGCCGCACTGCGGGACGGCTACATCGCGGCGTACACCGACGCGATGCCGCGGATCTTCCTCTACCTCGTGCCGGTGCTCGTCCTGGGCCTGCTCGTCGCCTTCTTCCTCAAGGAGAAACCGCTGGTGTCCCACCACACCCCCACCGCAGCCCCCGAGACCGCGGTGCCGTCCAACGCGCCGCTGCCCGGCGCCCGTTCGTCGTACGCCGCCGGGATCCCCGTCTGCGGCACCGTGCAGCACCCCGACGGCACGGTGGTACCGCGTGCCGCGCTCACCCTCATCGACGTCGCGGGACAGCAGATCGGGCGGGGCGCGAGCGGCGAGGACGGACGGTACGCGCTGTCGACGCCCGGATCGGGCTCGTACGTCCTGATCGCCGCGGCCGGCGGACACCAGCCGCAGGCGGTCAGCGTCACCGTCGGGGAACGGCCCGTGGAACTCGACGTGGTCCTCGGCGGGGCGGGACGGCTGGCCGGGAGCGTCGTCACGGCGGACGGGACGCCCGTGCGGGACGCGACCGTCACGCTCACCAACGTGCACGGGGAAGTCGTCGCCGCGACGCGCAGCGGGCGGGAGGGCGGCTATGTCATCACCGAGCTGGTCGCGGGGGAGTACACGCTGGCCGGGAGCGCGCCGGCCTTCCGCCCGGCCGCACTGCCGGTCAGCGTGCAGGCCGCCCGCGAGACCCGGCAGGACGTCGAGCTCGCGGGCGGGGCGGTGCTGCGGGGGACCGTGCGGGCCAGTGGGGGGCGGCCCGTCGAGGACGCGCGGGTGACGCTGCTCGACGCGGCGGGGAACGTGGTGGACACGTTGACCACCGGGGGTGACGGGGCGTTCCGCTTCATCGACCTCTCGTCGGGCGAGTACACGGTGATCGCGGCGGGGTATCCGCCGGTGGCGACGGTTCTCCAGGTGGCGGGGGGCGGACGCACGGAACGGGACCTCCAACTGGGCCACGAGGACGGCTGAGGGCGCCCCGCCCAGGGGGCGCGGGGAACGACGCGCCCGGCCCCCACCGTCCCGCACCCGACGGTCTGCCCGAGCCCCCACCCCCCTGGGGGCGCGGGGAACGGCGCGCTCAACCCCCACCGTCCCGCACCCGACGGTCTGCCCGTGCCCCCACCCCCTAGGGGCGCGGGGAACTGCGCGGCCCGCCCCCACCGGCCTGCAGCCGAAAGATTGCGCCGTTCCCCGCGCCCCTTGGGGGGTTTGAGTTGTGTGTCGGCTGCAGGTCCGTGGGGGTTGAGCGCGCAGTTCCCCGCGCCCCTAGGGGGGTGGGGGTTCGGTGCGTTTGTTGGGTGCGGGGCGGTGGGGGTTGGGCCCGCCGTTCCCCGCGCCCCCTGGCGGGGCGGGGTGCGCCGGAGGGAATTCGGGGAATGGCACACATCGCTGTCGGACGCGGACGTACCGTGGTTGAAGTGGTGGCACAGATCTTGCGGACCGTGGGAGAGAGGGCCGAGCCATGGACCGTGGCACCGAGAGGGGCGACCCTCCGCACGGGGCCGCCGCGGCGGGGCGGATTCCGCTGGCCGTGGTCGTCGTGGACCGCGAAGGACTGGTCTCGCACTGGAGCCGGGGCGCCCGCCGCCTCTTCGGCACGGCGAGGGAAGAAGCCGTCGGCCGTCCCGTCGTGGACCTGCTCCCCGTCTCCGGCGCGCTGCCCGAGGACGACGAGACCGCGCCCTACGGGGCGTACGCCGCGTACGACGGACTCGGCCCCGACCTCGAATCGTCCCTGGACGGAAGGCTGTTCTACCCGGCCGCCGGCCGCGCACGGCTGACCGCCGCGGACAGCGACCGGATCGACGTCCTGTGGTGGGCGTACCCACTCGTGGGGCCGGGGGCCGAACGCCTGCTGGTCCTCGCCGCCAACGCGGGCGCGCTGCGTCCCGAGGACGCCGAGACGTCCGGCGCGGGCGCCGCCGTGGAGCGCATCGCACCCGGGTTCGCGCTGCACACCGACTTCCCCGGCGCCGAGGACCTGGCCCGCAGGCTGCCCGAGATCCTGCCGAGCATGAGCGTGGGCGAGAGCGCCCGTATCGTCTCGCAGGTCCTCGAACTGGGCTATCCCGTACTGGAGTTCAGCCAGAACGACCGGGTCCCCGTCACCCCCGACTGGGGTGTCGCGCGGCGCGCCGAACGCAAGGCGCGCCGGCAGCGGGCGGCTGCCGCGGCCCTGTCGGGCGAGCCCCTGCCGCAGGACGCCGAGGACGAGGTCGAGGACCTGGAGTTCGTGGCCGTACGGGAGCGGCTGGAGTTCCTGAACGAGGTCAGCGGACGCATCGGCACCTCGCTCGACCTGTCCCGCACCATCGTCGAGGTCAGCCGGGCCGTCGTGCCGCGCTTCACCGACGTGGCCGGGACCTATCTGCGCGAACAGGTCGTCGCGGGTGAGGGTTTCTCCGACGGCGTGCCCGACACGACCACCATGTGGCACCGGGTCGCGCTGGAGCACACGGACGAACCGGGCCGCTGGGACGACGTCGTGCCCGTCGGCGAGGCCATGCCGTTCCCCGCGCACACCCCGTTCTTCCAGTGCATGACCACCGGCGAACCCGTCCTCGTGCCCCGCATCAGCGAGCAGATGGGCCACATGATCGCCGCGCAGTTCGAGAAGCGCGACATCCGGCCCCTCATCACCGGACGCTCCATGCTGGTCGTGCCCCTCAAGGCCCGCAACGTCGTCCTCGGTTTCATGATCCTGCTGCGGCATCCGGAGCGCGTCGAGTTCAACGACATGGACCGCGTCACCGGCGCCGAACTCGCCGCGCGCGCCGGGCTCGTGCTCGACAACGCCCGCATGTACACGTACCAGGAGAGTGTCGCCGAGACCCTCCAGGACAGCATGCTGCCGCACATCGCCCCGCGCATGTCCGGCTGTGACATCGCGACCCGCTATCTGCCGGGCACCCTGCTCGGGCGGGTCGGCGGCGACTGGTTCGACTCCGTCAAACTGCCCGGCTCGCGCACCGCCCTCGTCGTCGGTGACGTGATGGGCCACGGCCTCAACTCGGCAGCGATGATGGGGCAGTTACGGACCGCCGTCCAGACCATGGCGGCCCTCGACCTGCCACCCGCCCAACTCCTGCGCAACCTCGACGACCTGGCGCAGCGACTCGGCGAGCACTACCTCGCTACCTGCCTGTACGCGATCTACGACCCCATCGCGAGCGAGCTGGAGATCGCCAACGCGGGGCACATCCCGCCCGTGCTGGTCCGCGCCGAGAACGGCCACAGCGATCTGCTGGAACTGCCGACCGGTGCGCCCATCGGGGTCGGCGGGGTGCCCTTCGAGTCCGTACGTGTGCGGGTGGCGCCCGGCGACCGGCTCGTGATGTGCACCGACGGCCTGGTCGAGGTGCGCGGCGAGGACATCGGTGTCGGTCTCGCCACGCTCTGCGAGTCCGCGGCCCATCCGGCCGCCTCCATGGACGACGCCTGCGACACCATCATCAGGGCACTCAACACCCGCGGTGGCCGCAAGGACGACGTGGCGCTGCTGATGGCCCGGCTCAACGGCATCGAGCCCGAGGACGTCGCCGAGTGGCGGATCGGGCACGATCCCCGGGAGGCCGGCAGGGCGCGTGCGGCGGTCCGTGAACAGCTCCACGCGTGGGGCCTCGGTTCCGTCGCCGACACCGCGGAGCTGCTGGTGAGCGAGCTGGTCACGAACGCCGTACGGCACTCGCACAGTCGGCCCATCGACCTCAGGCTGGTCCGGGGCGACACGCTGCTGTGCGAGGTGGACGACGACGATCACACCCTGCCCACGTTGCTGAGTGCGGGGCGGCTCGACGAGTTCGGGCGTGGGATGCGGGTCGTGAGCACGTTGGCGCGTGAGTGGGGGACGAGTCGGACCAGCTCCGGCAAGACCGTGTGGTTCGAACTGACGTTGCCGCGGCGCTGACGCTTGGCTGGGCTGGCGGGGTAGAGATGACTCTGCGGGCCGGTGGGGGCTGGTCGCGCAGTTCCCCGCGCCCCTTCGGGGCGCATGCGGGAGCGAATGAGCCGTGAAGGTGTGCGCCCTGTTCTTGTCGCTGTGCGCCCGGCGCGGTAGACCGGACTGCCTGTCACTTTTCCTGGGGAGCCGGTATGAGCGTGACCACTCGGTACAGGGAGGCCTGGGAGGGCTTCTGGCGGGAGGCCTCCGCCGAGCGGGGGGCCGTCTTCTGGGACGCCGAGCCCGCGCTCACCGTGGGCGTCCATCTCGGCCTGTTCGAGCCGCACTTGACGGCCCCCGGGCTCCCCCTCGTGGACCTCGGCTGCGGCAACGGCACCCAGACCCGGTTCCTCGCCGACCGCTATCCGCGGGTCATCGGCGCCGATCTGTCGGCCGCGGCCCTCGACCACGCCCGGCTCGCGGACCCGGCGGGCCAGGCCCACTACCGGATGGTCGACGCGGCGGAGCGGGCCGAGGCCGAGACGCTGCACGCCGAGATCGGCGACGCCAACGTCTATGTGCGGGGCGTCCTGCACCAGTGCGAGCCCGCCGACCGGCAGTCACTCGTCGACGGTCTGGCCACGCTCGTCGGCGACCGGGGCCGCGCGTTCCTCGTCGAACCGGCCGAGGCGGCCGGTGTCATGCTGCGCGACCTCGCCCGCGGCCCCGAGGGACCGCCCGCGAAACTCGCGCCCGTCCTGCGCCACGGCATCGCGCCCGGAGAGGTGGTCGACGACGCCGTGCCGGAGTTCGTGCGGGCGGCCGGTCTCGTGGTGGTGGCGAGCGGAAGGCTGCCGCTCGTCACCACGGAGCACCGGGCCGACGGCTCGCGGATCGAACTGCCCTCCCTGTGGCTGGTCGTGGGGCGTAGCTGAGGGGTGGGCGGAAGCCGTTCCAAGTCTCCGGGAAGTTCGGTCGTAGGTGTCGTTTGACATGGGCACGATCTAAATGGCGGTTCCCCGGCGGGCCGCCGCGGCCCTTCCGTGCACGGCTTCCTCAGAGAGGCGATACGTCATGGCGGCACGCCACCACCCCCTCGTCGGCGGACTCCTGGCCCTGTTCCTGGCCCTGACCGGCCTGATCGCTCTTCCTCCCGCCCCCGCCCATGCCGCGGCACCGGTCTGCGCCCTGGTGTGCGACACGCTCGACCCCTCCAAGGCGCAGCAGGACACGTTCCCGGTGCCGAACAGGACCATCAACGGCAGAACCCTGCGGCTGCACGTCTCCGACCCGGACAGCGCGGCCTGGGCGAGCATCGACAACGGCGTGGCGGGTGACGCGGTCTGGCTGGACCGCTCCTGGGACCGGGGCGCCACCTGGGACGGGCTGCTCGGCAAGGCGAGCGTCCCCGCTTCCTGGACCGGCACCCGCACCCTCATGTACAACATCACCGACCCGGTCGCACACCGGCGCGGATGGATCCGCGCCTGCGGTGACGCCGCCGGGGTGACCTGCACCGACTGGGTGTACCCGAAGGTGTGCGACGGCACGGCCTGCGACGGCGCCGACCCCGCCACGGCGGCAGGCGACGACACCCCGGTCCCCGCCACCACGCTCTTCGGCCGCACCATCAGCCTGCACGTCGACCAGCGCGGCGGCACGGCCTGGGGCGTCATCGCGGGCGGCGGCGCGGGCGACGAGATATGGCTCGACCGCTCCTGGGACGGCGGAGCGAGCCATCCCGAGGGCTCCTCCCTCGGCCGTACGAGCGTGTCCTCCGGGGCCACCTCCACCCGGACCGCCCTGTTCGCCACCCGGGACCCGCGCGGCCTGCTGTACGGCGGGGCGGTCCGCGCCTGCGGTCGTGAGGCCGCCCACCAGGAGGGCAGCTGCACGGCCTGGGCGAGGCCCGCACCGACCCGGGCGCGCGGGGCGGCGGACGCGCTGATGGCCTCGTACCGGACCGATGAGGGCTGGTGGCGCAGCAGTTGGTGGAACTCCGCCGTCGCGCTCACCTCGGTCGTCGAGTTCGCCGAGCAGAGCGGGCGGCACGACTACGACTGGGCCATCGCCCGTACCTACGAACAGAACCGGGGTGTCTTCCCCGCGGGCGGGCGCAGTTCGGACCCGATCGAGGGGCACTTCATCAGCCGGGCGATCGACGACGCGGGCTGGTGGGCGGTGGCCTGGCTGACGGCGTACGACTACACGGGCGACCGGCGCTATCTGGAGGAAGCGGTCACCATCACGAACTACGTCCACCAGTACTGGGACACCGGCAGCTGCGGCGGCGGTGTGTGGTGGGACCGGGAGCGCACCTACAAGAACGCCGTGACCAACGGGCTCTACCTGTGGCTCACCACCTCGCTGCACCAGCGGATCAGCGGCGACACCGTGTGGGGCGCCCGCGCGACCACGGCCGCGGACTGGTACCTCGCCAGCGGGATGATCAACTCCTCGGGTCTCGTCAACGACGGGATCACCTCGGGCTGTGCCAACAACGGCCAGACCGTGTGGAGTTACAACCAGGGGCTCGCCATCGGCGCCTTCACCCAGCTGTGGCGGTCGACGGGGAGCAGCCGGTACCTGGACACGGCGAAGCGGCTGGCCGACACCGCGATCTCCTCACCGGCGCTGACCCGAGGCGGCGTACTCACCGAGTCCTGCGACCTCGGCACGGCCTCCTGCGACGACAACCAGAAGCAGTTCAAGGGCATCTTCGTACGCCACCTCGCCGACCTCGCGGACGCCACGGCCTCGACCGCGTACAAGGCGTACGTCACCAAGCAGGCCGACTCCATCTGGACGACCGACCGGGACACGCTCAACCGCCTCGGTCAGCGCTGGTCGGGGGCCGCGCCCAACGTCTCGGACTGGCGCACCCAGGCGAGCGCCCTGGAGGCGCTGACGGCCGCCGGACGGCTGGCGGGCTGAGGGTGCGGGCCGAGTGCGCGAGACGGGGAGCGCTGCGAGGGGGGTGTGCACGGGCAGGGGTATGTGACATATTACTGACGTGAGCAACTCGCTGACCTGCGATGTCGTGGTCGTCGGGGCCGGAATGGTAGGGGCGGCGACCGCCCTGTACGCGGCCCGGGCGGGGCTGAGTGCCGTCCTGGTGGACCGTGGTCCGGTGGCGGGCGGCACCACCGGTTCCGGCGAGGGCAACCTCCTGGTCTCCGACAAGGAACCCGGCCCCGAACTCGAACTCGCCCTGCTCTCCGGCCGGTTGTGGGCCGACCTCGCCGCCGAGCCCGGCGTGGGCGAGTCCGTCGAGTACGAGGCCAAGGGCGGACTCGTCGTCGCCTCCGCGCCCGCGGGACTGGCGGCGCTGGAGGAACTGGCCGCCGCACAGCGCTCGGCCGGGGTCCGGGCCGATTCCGTCGGCCCGGACCATCTGCACGACCTCGAACCGTACTTGGCGCACGGCCTCGCGGGTGGCGTGCTCTACCCGCAGGACGCCCAGGTGATGCCGACCCTCGCGGCGGCCCGTCTCGTCCGGCTCGCCCGCACGGCCGGTGCCTCGCTGCGGACCGGCTGGACGGTGACGGACGTGCTGCGCACGGCGTCGGGGGCGGTGCGCGGTGTCCGTACCCCGCACGGCGACCTGCACGCCCCCGCGGTCGTCAACGCGGCCGGGACCTGGGGCGGGGAACTGGCCGCGCTGGCCGGGGTGTCCCTGCCCGTCCTGCCCCGGCGCGGCTTCGTCCTCGTCACCGAACCCCTGCCCCGCAGGGTGCACCACAAGGTGTACGCGGCGGACTACGTGGCCGACGTGGCCAGCGACTCGGCGGCGCTGCAGACCTCCCCGGTCGTCGAGGGAACGGCGGCGGGCCCCGTACTGATCGGTGCCAGCCGGGAAAGGGTCGGCTTCGACCGCTCCTTCTCGCTGCCCGTCACCCGGGAACTCGCGGCCGGCGCGACCCGGCTGTTCCCCTTCCTGGCGGAGGTGCGGGCCATGCGCGCCTACCTCGGCTTCCGTCCGTACATGCCCGACCATCTGCCCGCCGTCGGGCCCGACGCGCGGGTGCCCGGCCTCTTCCACGCCTGCGGGCACGAGGGCGCGGGCATCGGACTCGCCACCGGTACCGGCCACTTGATCGCCCAGGTGCTGGCGGGCAGGACGCCCGATCTGGATCTCGCGCCGTTCCGCCCCGACCGTTTTACCGATCTCGATCCCGAGGAGTTCCGCTCGTGACGCCGCGTACTCCGCTCAGGCTGGTCCGGGCCCGGCCCGAACCGCCGTTCACCGTGACGTTCGACGAGCGGGAGCTGGCCGTTCTCCCCGGTCAGACGATCGCCGCCGCCCTGTGGTCCGCGGGCGTCATGTCCTGGCGCACGACCCGGGGGAGCGGTGAACCGCGCGGCGTCTTCTGCGGGATCGGGGTGTGCTTCGACTGTCTGCTGACCGTCAACGGGCGCCCCAACCAACGGGCCTGCCTGGTACGGGCGGAACCGGGTGACGTGATCCGAAGCCAGGAAGGGACCGGACGGCATGAGTGAACGACCCCGCCTCGCGGTGATCGGCGCCGGACCCGCCGGGCTGGCCGCCGCCCTCGCCGCTGCGGCACGCGGTGCGGCGGTGACCCTGGTCGACGCCGCCCCGGACGCGGGCGGCCAGTTCTACCGGCAGCCCGCCGCCGGGCTCGGTGCCCGGCGCCCCGGCGCCCTGCACCACCAGTGGCGTACGTGGGAGCGGCTCCGCGACGGACTGGCGACGCACGTCGGAGCGGGGCGGATCACGCACCTGACGGAACATCATGTGTGGTGCGTGGAGCGGGAATCCGCAGCCTTCGCCGTGCACGCCCTGCTCGGGCCCGAGCAGGAGGAGTCCGTCGTGGTCCGGGCCGACGCCGTGCTCCTCGCGACCGGCGGCTACGAGAAGGTGCTGCCGTTCCCCGGCTGGACCCTCCCCGGAGTCGTCACCGCGGGCGGGGCGCAGGCCATGCTGAAGAGCGGACTCGTGCTGCCGGGCCGTACCGCCGTGGTCGCCGGTACCGGGCCGCTGCTGATGCCCGTGGCCGTCGGACTGGCCGCGGCCGGGGCGAAGGTGGCCGCCCTCGTGGAGTCAGCCGACCCCAAGGACCTCGTACGGCATGCGCGGGTCCTCGCCGCCCATCCGGACAAGCTCGCCGAAGGCGCCCGGTACGCCGCCGAGTTGGCGCGCCACCGGGTCAAGGTCCAGGTCCGCCACACCGTCGTCGCGGCGCACGGGACCGACCGGCTGGAAGCCGTGACCGTGGCCGCGCTCGACACCGATGGACGGGTCAGGGAAGGCAGCGAGCGGCGTGTTGCCTGCGACAGCCTCGCCGTCGGACACGGCATGCTGCCGCACACCGACCTCGCCGAGACGCTCGGCTGCCGCCTCGACGGGGTGAGCGTCGCCGTGGACGACGAACAGCGCACGGACGTACCGGGCGTCTGGGCCGCCGGTGAGGCCACCGGGATCGGCGGCGCCGCGCTCTCGCTGGCCGAGGGCCGGATCGCGGGCCTGTCCATCGCGGCGCGGCTCGACTCCCGTGCGCCCGAGCCCAGTTCCTACGCACGGGCCGCGAAGGCGCGCTCCGGACTGCGGGAGTTCTTCGCTGCCGTCGACAACGTCTGTACGCCGCCCGACCGTTGGGTGGAACGGGTCGGCGACGACACCCTCGTGTGCCGGTGCGAGGAGGTGCCGGCCGCCGCGATCCGGGAGGCCGTCGACGAACTCGGCGCGGGAGACGTCCGTACGGTGAAACTGCTGACCCGGGCCGGGATGGGCTGGTGCCAGGGCCGGATGTGCGGTCCCGCGGTGGCGGGGCTCGCGGGGTGTGCGCCGACACCGGCGCGGCGGCCCTTCGCGCGGCCGGTGCCGCTCGGTGTGCTGGCGCGCGAGCCCGGCGAAGCCGTGTGACCCGCCTGACCTCTCCTGACCTGCGCGGTGCCGCGCGAACCTACTGGCGATCACGCCCCCATGCCCCACGCCTCACGCCGCATGCCCCATGACCCCAAGGATTGGACGGGAACCCTGATGACCGACACGACGGACACGACCGACCAGACCCTCCACCGACCCTGGCGCGGTGTTCTCGTCGCCACCGCCCTTCCGCTCAGGGACGACCTCTCCGTCGACCTCGACGCGTACGCCGACCACTGCGCGTGGCTCGTGGCGAACGGCTGCGACGGTGTCGTACCGAACGGCTCGCTCGGTGAGTACCAGGTGCTGACTCCCGAGGAGCGCGCCAAGGTCGTGGAGACGGCCGTGGCGGCGATCGGCGGCTCGCGCGTGATGCCCGGCGTCGCCGCGTACGGCTCCGCCGAGGCCCGGCGCTGGGCCGAGCAGGCGCGTGACGCGGGCTGCGCCTCCGTGATGCTGCTGCCCCCGAACGCCTACCGGGCCGACGAGCGTTCGGTGCTCGCGCACTACGCGGAGGTCGCGAAGGCCGGGCTGCCGATCGTGGCGTACAACAACCCGATCGACACCAAGGTCGACCTGGTGCCCGAACTGCTCGCCAAGCTGCACGGCGAGGGGTACATCCACGGGGTCAAGGAGTTCTCCGGCGATGTGCGGCGGGCCTATCGCATCGCCGAACTCGCTCCGGATCTCGACCTGTTGATCGGCGCCGACGATGTCCTGCTGGAACTGGCGGTCGCCGGGGCCAAGGGCTGGGTCGCCGGATACCCGAACGCGCTGCCCGCCGCGTCCGTCGAGCTGTACCGCGCCGCCGTCCGGGGCGACCTCGACACCGCGCTGCCCCTCTACCGGCAGCTGCACCCGCTGCTGCGCTGGGACTCCCAGGTGGAGTTCGTCCAGGCCATCAAGCTGTCGATGGACATCGTCGGGCGGTACGGCGGGCCGGTGCGTCCGCCGCGCGTGCCGTTGCGGGCCGACCAGGAGGCCGCCGTCCGGGCCGCCACGGAGAAGGCCGTGGCGGCCGGACTCGGCTGAGGGGGAGAGGGAGTCAGGGAGAGGGAGGCAGTTCATGCGGAGCAAACTCGTCCTGCACGCCGTCGATTCGCACACCGAGGGCATGCCGACGCGGGTGATCACCGGCGGTATCGGCACGATTCCCGGCGCGACGATGAACGAGCGGCGGCTGTACTTCCGTGAACACCGCGACGACATCAAGCAGTTGCTGATGAACGAACCCCGCGGTCACTCGGCGATGAGCGGCGCGATCCTGCAGCCGTCCACCCGGCCCGACTGCGACTTCGGCGTCATCTACATCGAGGTGTCGGGCTATCTGCCGATGTGCGGGCACGGGACGATCGGGGTCGCGACCGTCCTCGTGGAGACCGGCATGGTCGAGGTCGTCGAGCCCGTGACGACCATCCGGCTCGACACGCCGGCCGGGCCCGTCGTCGCCGAGGTCGCCGTGGAGGACGGGGCGGCGCGGTCGGTCACGCTCTGGAACGTGCCGTCCTTCGCCGTCGCCCTCGACCGGAAGATCGAGCTCGCGGACGGGCGGACGGTGACGTACGACCTCGCCTACGGCGGGAACTTCTACGCGATTCTGCCGCTCGACCAGTTCGGGCTGCCGTTCGACCGGGCTCGTAAGGACGACATCCTCGCTGCCGGCCTTTCGTTGATGGACGCCATCAATGCCGAAGGGGAGCCGGTTCATCCGGAGGATTCCAGCATCAGGGGCTGTCATCATGTGCACCTGGTCGCGCCCGGGTCGACGGCTCGGCACTCCCGGCATGCGATGGCGATTCATCCGGGGTGGTTCGACCGGTCGCCCTGCGGGACGGGGACGAGTGCGCGGATGGCGCAGTTGTATGCGCGGGGCGAACTCGGTCTGGAGACCGAGTTCTTGAACGAGTCGTTCATCGGGACGCGGTTCAGTGGGCGGTTGCATGGGACCACGGAGGTGGGTGGGGTGGCGGCTGTGCTGCCCAGCTTCACGGGGCGGGCGTGGGTCACCGGGACCGCTCAGTATCTTCTTGATCCTACGGATCCGTTTCCGGCGGGGTTTGTGTTGTAGGCCGGGGAGGGGGGCGGGTGGGTTGTGTGGTGCGGCTCAAGGATTGCGCAGTTCCCCGCGCCCCTGAAGACAAAGGACTGCGCAGTTCCCCGCGCCCCTGAAGACAAAGGACTGCGCAGTTCCCCGCGCCCCCAAAGACAAAAGATTGCGCCGTTCCCCGCGCCCCTAAAGGCGCCGGTCCCCGCGCCCCTGAAGTGCCTGAAGTATCTGAAGCCCTAGGAGATCGTCCATGGTTGGCCAGCGTGTTGGCGGTCCTGTCCTTCCCGCTGTGGGGGGTAGGAAGCCCAGTTATCGGGAGCGGGTCGCCGATGCTTTGCGGGCTGCTCTTATCGCGGGGGAGCTGCGGCCCGGTGAGGTGCACTCCGCGCCCGCTCTCGCCGCCCGGTTCGGGGTGTCCGCCACCCCCGTGCGGGAGGCCCTGCTCGACCTCGCCAAGGAGGGGCTCGTCGACACCGTGCCCAACAAGGGGTTTCGGGTCACCGCCGTGTCCGAGAAGCAGCTGGACGAGTACACGCACATCCGCTCGCTGATCGAGATCCCCACCACCGTGGGCCTCGCCGCCTCCGCGGCCCCCGCCGATCTGGCGGCGCTGCGGCCCGTCGCGCAGGAGATCGTCACGGCCGCGGCGGCCGGTGACCTCATCGCGTACGTCGAGGCCGACATCCGCTTCCACCTCGGCCTGCTCGCCCTCGCCGGCAACGAGCACCTCGTCGAGGTCGTCGGCGACCTCCGCAAGCGGTCCCGGCTGTACGGACTGCACGCACTCGTCGAGGCGGGACGTCTGGAGGCCTCCGCCGAGGAGCACCTGGAGATCCTGGATGCGCTGGTCGCCCGCGACGAGGGGGCGGTACGTGCTGTCATGACACGTCATCTCGGGCATGTACGGGGGTTGTGGGCGGCGGAGTGACCGCTTCGGCGACACGCTGTCCGGCAACGTGGCGTGGGTGCGTCCTCATGCTCTCCTGAGTGCGGTCCGGGACCGGGAGCGTGAGGAGGACGCACGTGAGTGAGTGGACGCGTGGGGCGGTGGTCGCCGCCGCTGTGGCCGTGGCCGTGTGCGCCCCGGCCCCCGACGCCGCGGCACAGGCATGGGGGCCGCGCCCCCGAACCAACGTTGCGCAGTTCCCCGCGCTCCTGTCGGGGCCGGTGCGCGCCCAGGACAAGATCTTCGTGCTGCCCGTCGAGTTCGCCGACTACACGCACAATCGGATCCCCGAACCCGACCGCTCCGTCGACAACTCCACCGTCTGGACCGCCGACTACAGCCCCGCCTACTACCAGCGGCAGATCTTCGGCGCGGCCGGTGGCGCAGTCGGTGGCTCCGGCGGCTCAGGGGACACCCTCAAGGGGTACTACGAGCGGCAGTCCAGCGGTGCCTACACCATCACCGGCACCGTCCACGGCTGGACGCGCGTGGACCAGCCCCTCGCGCACTACGGCACCGACACCTGCGAGAAGCAGGGCAAGGCGATCTCGACGTACTACTGCAACCAGCAGCTCGTCACGGACGGGCTCGACCAGTGGTACGAGGACCAGCGTGCCACCGGCCGGACCGTCGCCTCACTGCGTAAGTACCTGGCCACGTACGACACCTGGGACCGCTACGACCACGACCGGGACGGGAACTTCGACGAGCCCGACGGCTATCTCGACCGTGTGATGCTGATGTTCGCGGGGGAGTCGCAGGTCAACGGCGGCGGTGTCAACGGCTCCGACGCCATCGGGTCCCACCGCGGAACCGTCAGCCATCTGCAGACCGGCGCCGGCGAGCTGGGCCCGGCGGGCGGGCGCAAGGGCGGCGGCAGCGAGATCGGTGACTCCGGGATCTGGGTCGACGACTACACCATGACGAATGAGAACCGGGGCCTGGGCACCCTGGCCCACGAGTACGGCCACGACCTCGGGCTTCCCGACCTGTACGACACCTCGGGCGTCGAGAACTCCACCGGCTTCTGGTCGGTCATGGCACAGGGGTCGCTCCTGTCGAGCGACAGTGAACTCGCCGCCCATCCCGCCGACTTGGGGGCCTGGGCCCGGCTTCGGCTGGGATGGCTCGACCACGTGACCGTCAAGGCCGGAGCCTCCGCCACCGTCACGCTCAACCCCCTGTCCGTGCCCTCCTCGACCGCCGGCCCCGAGGCCCTTCTGGTCAACCTGCCGGCCGACGCGGACGGCAACGCCCGCTACTACGTCGTCGAGAACAGGCAGTACGTGGGGGAGGACAGGTTCCTCAAGTCGAGTCCCTTCCAGTGGGGTTGGGCGCCCGGGAAGCCCCGGTTCAAGGAGCGGCTGCACTACGAGAGCGGTGTGCTCATCTGGTACTGGAACACCAAGTACCGCGACAACAAGACGCGGACGAACGGCGGTTACGGGCGGATCCTGCCGATCGACGCCCACGCCGAACCCGCGCGGACCGCCTCCGGAGCGGTGATCCGAGGACGCCTCCAGACGTACGACGCGCCCTTCGGGCTGCGGCCCACCTCCCCGCTCGTCTTCCACCTGGGCGGGGTGCGGACGGTGATCCCGGCCCGGCCCGGCGTCCCGGTCTTCGACGACCTCAAAGGGATCCATCACTACGACACCGCGCCCTACGCGTCCAGCCATGACGCCGACTCCGGCACCACCATCACCGTGGACGAGGAACATGCCGACGGCCGAGTGAAGGTTTCGGTCGGTTCGACCGGCTGACCGCCCGGGCCTGTGGAGCGCATCGCGACTGCGATACAACTGGAGCATGGTAAAGATCCTCATCAGTGCCGACATGGAGGGCGCCACCGGGGTGACCTGGCCGGCCGACGTGCAGCCGGGCGCCCCCGAGTGGGAGCGGTGCCGTTCGATGTTCACCTCGGACGTGAACGCCGCTGTCCTCGGCTTCTTCGACGGCGGCGCCGACGAGGTCCTCATCAACGAGGCCCACTCGACCATGCGCAACCTGCTCCTGGAGCAACTGGACGAACGGGCCCAGATGCTCACCGGGCGGCACAAATCGCTCTCCATGGTCGAGGGTGTGCAGCACGGCGACGTCGACGGCATCGCCTTCGTCGGCTACCACGCGGGCGCCGGCATGGAGGGCGTCCTCGCCCACACCTACCTCGCCAACTCGATCACCGGCGTGTGGGTCGACGACGAGCGCGCCAGCGAGGGCCTGCTCAACGCGCACGTCGTCGCCGAGTACGGAGTCCCCGTCGTGCTGGTCACCGGCGACGACGTGGCCTGCGAGGACGCCCTCGGCTACGCGCCCGAGGCCCTGAAGGTCGCCGTCAAGGACCATGTCTCGCGGTACGCGGCCGTGTGCCGCACCCCGGCCCGTACGGCGGCGGACATCCGCTCGGCGGCCAAGGAGGCGGCACGCCTCGCGGTGCGGCACGAGCCCCACCGGGCAGGCCCCTTCACGGTGGCCCTGGAGTTCGACGCCGAGCACCTGGCCCTGTCGGCCACCGTCGTCCCGGGCGTCGAGCGGACCGGGGAACGCAAGGTGGCGTACACCAGCGCCACGATGTACGAGGGCATCCGGACCTTCAAGGCGGTCACCACGATCGTCTCGGCCGCCGTGGAGGAGAACTATGGCTGACATGAGCGTGATACAGCGGACGGCCGTCGACGAGCAGGCCCTGGACGAGGTCGTCCGGTTCACCTCCGACCTGATCCGTATCGACACCACCAACCGCGGGGGCGGCGACTGCCAGGAGCGGCCGGCCGCCGAGTACGCCGCCGCCCTCCTCGCCGAGGCCGGGCTTGAGCCGACCCTCCTGGAGCGCACCAAGGGGCGTACGAACGTCGTCGCGCGCCTGGAGGGCACCGACCCGTCCGCCGACGCGCTGCTCGTCCACGGCCACCTGGACGTCGTACCCGCGCAGGCGGAGGACTGGAGCGTCCACCCGTTCTCCGGCGAGATCCGCGACGGGGTCGTCTGGGGACGCGGCGCGGTCGACATGAAGAACATGGACGCGATGATCCTCGCGGTCGTCCGGCAGTGGGCGCGCGCAGGCGTACGCCCCCGCCGCGACCTCGTGATCGCGTTCACCGCGGACGAGGAGGCGAGCGCCGAGGACGGCTCGGGCTTCCTCGCCGACCAGCACGCCGGGCTCTTCGCGGGCTGCACCGAGGGCATCAGCGAGTCCGGGGCGTTCACCTTCCACGACGGCGCCGGACGCCAGCTGTACCCCCTCGCTGCGGGGGAGCGCGGCACCGGCTGGCTGAAGCTCACCGCACGCGGCCGGGCGGGCCACGGCTCCAAGGTGAACCGGTCCAACGCGGTGACCCGGCTCGCCGCCGCCATCGCGCGGATCGGCGACCACGAGTGGCCCGTACGGCTCACCCCGACCGTCCGCGCGGCACTCACCGAACTCGCCGCGCTGTACGGCGTCGAGCCTGCTCTCGACGGCCCCGGCGGGGTCGACCGGCTGCTGGAGAAGCTCGGACCCGCCGCCTCCCTCGTCGAGGCGACGGTCCGCAACAGCGCCAACCCGACCATGCTGGACGCCGGTTACAAGGTCAACGTGATCCCCGGGGAGGCCGTCGCCCACGTCGACGGACGCTTCCTGGCCGGTACGGAGGACGAGTTCCGGGACACGCTCGACCGGCTCACCGGGCCGGACGTGGACTGGGAGTTCGTCCACCGCGAGGTCGCCCTGCAGGCGCCGCTGGACTCGACGACGTACGCCCGGATGCGGGCGGCCGTGGAGGAGTTCGCGCCCGAGGGGAACGTCGTGCCGTACTGCATGTCGGGCGGCACGGACGCCAAGCAGTTCTCCCGCCTCGGCATCACCGGCTACGGTTTCGCGCCGCTCAAGCTCCCGCCGGGCTTCGACTACCAGGCCCTCTTCCACGGGGTCGACGAACGGGTGCCCGTGGAGGCACTGCATTTCGGAGTCCGGGTACTCGACCGCTTCCTGCGCACGGCCTAGGAAGAGCCGGCCCAGGAAAAACGGGACAAAGGGAAAAGGAAGAAAATGGGGGACACAGTGCAGACGACGGCCTACGGTTCCTGGCCCTCGCCCATCGACGCGGCGCTGGCCGCCGCGCACGACGGGCACCCCGACTTCGTCGGCTTCGTCGGCGACGAGGCGTGGTGGACCGAACCCCGGCCCGCCGAGGGCGGACGCCGCACCCTGGTGCGCCGCCTCGCCGACGGCACGGAGGAGTCGGTGCTGCCCGCCCCGTGGAACGTCCGCAGCCGCGTCATGGAGTACGGCGGACAGCCCTGGACCGGCACGCTCGGCGAGGACGGCCCGCTGATCGTCTTCGTCGACTTCGCCGACCAGCGCCTGTACGTGTACGAGCCCGCCGACCCCGGCAGCGGCCCGCGCCCCCTCACCCCCGTGTCCTCCGTCGGCGGCGGACTGCGCTGGGTGGACCCGCAGGTGCGCCTCGAACGCGGCGAGGTCTGGTGCGTACTGGAGGAGTTCACCGGCGACGGACCCAGCGACGTGCGGCGGCTCGTCGCCGCGGTGCCGCTCGACGGCTCGGCCGCCGAGGACCGGACCGCGGTGCGCGAACTCACCGACGACCGGCACCGGTTCGTCACCGGGCCGCGGATCTCGCCCGACGGGCGGCGCGCCGCCTGGCTGGCCTGGGACCACCCGCGGATGCCATGGGACGGCACCGAACTGCTGGTGGCCGAGGTCGGCTCCGACGGATCCCTGGGGGAGCCCCGGACGGTCGCGGGCGGCCCCGACGAGGCGATCGCCCAGGCCGACTGGGGCCGCGACGGCTGTCTCCTGTACTCCAGCGACCGCAGCGGCTGGTGGAACCTCTACCGGGCCTCCGGCGACGCTACCGACGGCGACGAGGCGCCCTTTGCCCTGTGCACCCGCGAGCAGGAGTTCGGCGGCCCGCTGTGGACGGTCGGCCGCCGCTGGTTCGCGCCGCTGGACAGCGGCCTGATCGCCGTCGTGCACGGCCGGGGCGCCACCGCGCTCGGCATCCTCGACCCGGAGAGCGGCGAGGTCGTCGACGCGGCCGGCCCCTGGAGCGAGTACGAGCCGACCCTCGCCGTCGACGGCAGCCGCGTCGTCACCGTCGCCGCCAGCCCGCGCAGCGCGTACGAGGTCGTCGAACTGGACGCCCGCACCGGACGGGCCCGTGTCGTGGGAGCCCGGCACAACGACCCGGTGGACCCCGCCTACTACCCGGAACCGCAGATCCGTACGTTCTCCGGGCCCGCCGGGCGGGAGATCCACGCGCACATCTACCCGCCCCACCACCCCGGCCATGTGGCCCCCGGCAATGTGCTCCCGCCCTATGTGGTCTGGGCACATGGCGGACCCACAGGGCGCTCCCCGCTCGTCCTCGACCTGCAGATCGCCTACTTCACCTCGCGCGGTATCGGGGTCGCCGAGGTCAACTACGGCGGCTCCACCGGATACGGGCGCGAGTACCGCAACCGGCTGCGCGAGCAGTGGGGTGTCGTGGACGTCGAGGACTGCGCGGCCGTCGCGCTCGCCCTCGCCGAGGAGGGCACCGCCGACCGTGACCGGCTGGCCGTCCGGGGCGGCAGCGCGGGCGGCTGGACCGCCGCCGCCTCGCTGGTCGCCACCGACGTGTACGCGTGCGGGACGATCCTCTACCCCGTCCTCGACCTGGTGGGCTGGGGTGTGGGCGAGACACATGACTTCGAGTCCCAGTACCTGGAGAGTCTGATCGGGCCGCGCGCCGAGGTGCCCGCCCGGTACGCGGAACGGTCGCCCACCGAGCACGCCGACAAGGTCACCGCGCCCTTCCTGCTCCTCCAGGGCCTCGACGACGTGATCTGCCCGCCCGCGCAGTGCGAGCGGTTCCTCGCCAGGCTGGAGGAACGGGCGCGGTCCGTGCCGCATGCCTACATCACCTTCGAGGGCGAGGGACACGGGTTCCGCCGCAGCGACACGATGGTCCGCGCCCTCGAAGCCGAACTCTCCCTGTACGCCCAGGTGTTCGGCCTCAATCCGCCCGGCGTTCCCGCACTGGAGCTCAGCAAGTGACCGGCCGTTGAATGACCGACCTGCCATCGACCGACCGTTGAGCGAACGGCCGTTGAAGGAACTCGTCAGGCCCGCGCGGCTGGTCGCCGGAGCGCGGGTCGCCGTCGTCGCACCGAGCGGGCCCGTGCCGGAGGAACGGCTCCAGGCGGGGCTCGACATCCTCCGCGGCTGGGACCTCGACCCCGTCGTGGGACCCCATGTCCTGGACCGGCACGGGACGTTCGGCTATCTGGCGGGCACGGACGCCGACCGGGCGGCCGACTTCCAGGCCGCCTGGTGCGACCCGTCGGTCGCCGCGGTGCTCTGCGCGCGCGGCGGCTACGGCGTGCAGCGCATGGCCGACCTGCTCGACTGGGACGCGCTGCGGGCCGCGGGGCCCAAGGTGCTCGTCGGCTTCAGTGACATCACGGCGCTCCACGAGGCCTTCGCGGCGCGGCTGGGGCTCGCGACCCTGCACGGTCCGATGGCCGCGGGCATCGACTTCGTCAAGAACGCCCGCGCCCAGGACCATCTCCGGGCCACCCTCTTCGCACCGGAGTCCGTCCGGACGATCAGGTCGGCCGGGCCGGCGCTGGTCCCGGGGCGGGCCGCCGGTGTCCTGCTCGGCGGCTGTCTGAGCCTGCTCGCCTCCGAACTGGGGACACCGCACGCCCGGCCCTCCGCGGGCGGCGGGCTGGTGTGCCTGGAGGACGTCGGCGAGGAGGTGTACCGCCTTGACCGGTACCTCACGCAGCTCCTGCGGGCCGGGTGGTTCGACGGCGTCGCCGGGATCCTGCTCGGGTCCTGGGAGCGGTGCGGCCCGTACGAGCGGGTGCGGGAACTGCTCCTCGACCGGCTCGGCGGACTCGGGGTGCCGATCGTCGAGGAGTTCGGGTTCGGGCACGGGGAGGGTGCGCTGACGGTTCCGTTCGGGGTGCGGGCGGAGCTGGACGCGCGTCGGGGGGCGGGGGTTCTGACGCTGGACGCGCCGGCGCTGGCCTGACGTCTCACCCGGAGGGACCGCCCACCGTGCGTGGCCTCGGCTCCCAGCCCATCCTGTTCGCATGAACCCGAAGAGTTCGCAGAACGGTGGCGGTGGTGCGGGGACCGGGCGGGGCGGTCTGCTGACGCCCGGGCGGGTGGCGGTCGTCGCGCTGGCCGTGCTCGGGCTGGTCTTCATCTTCGAGAACACGCGGGCGACGAAGATTCGGCTGCTGATTCCCGAGGTCACGATGCCGTTGTGGATGGCGTTGCTCGCCACGGCGGTGATCGGGGCGCTGTGCGGGGCGTTCTTCGTACGCCGCCGCGGGTAGCGTCCCGCGGGCCGGTTGTTCGACTGCGGCCCGGTAGGGGCGAGCCGCGCCGTTCCCCGCGCCCCTGGGGTCCGCGCGCCCATGGAATCTGCGGGCCGGTGGGGGTTGCTCGCGCAGTTCCCCGCGCCCCTAAAGACAGGGGCAGGGCCCAGCCCCTGTCTTTAGG
>NZ_JBHWZP010000084.1:0-32091 GCF_042728395.1 Streptomyces sp. NPDC060205 | reverse complement strand
AGGACGCATATGCCCGCGTCGATGCCGATCGGGAACACGTAGCTGAAGTTCCCGAAGCCCTTCTCCAGGGCCAGTTCACGCACCGCGGCGTAGGAGCCCGCGAAGCCGATCGCCGCGATGACGACCGCTCCGAAGACCACCACACCGATGAGGATCTTGTGCGTCTTGGTGAGCTGCATAGGCGCGGCCACGGTGGTTCCACTCCCCCAGGGGGCACTTCCTGAACAACTCTCACACTGCCATGCCGCGCTGAGGTATGCGACTGTTCACGCTTCCTGATACGACACCGCCAGCGAAACGCGATATCCGCACGAAGTGAGTCAGCGTCACACCGCACGATCCCTGTCGGGCCGACGTGGGGGGTGCCGCCGCGTCCACAACCTCATGGACATCGTTGGCTGAGAAACCGTCAGGAGAGGACCTCGGCGGTATCGCTGGCGTCGGCGGCCCGCCACCCCCACGCATCCTCTGCCTGCGCTGACACCTGTGACGGCGAGAACCGTAGATGGAATTGGCGGCGGGGATATCCGGCAGCGTGACCCTAACTCGTAGTCCTACGGCGCAATCAGGACGCCGAGACGGCCGACAGAGCCCGTCGCACCCGAGCGGGTGCCAGGCGAGACGTTGGACAAGGTCATCGACGCCCAAGACGCGTGGCGGCGCGCGATTCTGGACCGCGGAGTCAACCTTGCCGTCACGAAGCCACACGCGGTACCAGTACGGACCGGGCCCCGGGCAAGAACCAAACGACGTCCTGACACGCGAAACGTGGCACCGAGGCCTGGGTGAACCGGTCTGATCGACGGAGGCCTTCTTGTCAGCGCTCCGGGTGCAGCTCAGCATGAGCGTTGAGCGACGCCAAAGGAGTGGGGCGTGACGGTATCTTTCATTACGGGTCTGGTAGCTCTGGTCGGCGTCGTGCTAGGGCCTGTGTGACGTTGTGATCAGCCAGTTGCCTTCAGCAGGTCGTTGATCCAGATCATTGAGGCGCGGAGGTGGAGGCCGGCGAGGTAGCTCTCGGGCGTCTTGTCGTATCGAGTGGCGATGCCACGCCATGCCTTCAGCTTGTTGATGAGCCGCTCGACGGTGTTCCGCTCCTTGTAGAGGTCGGCGTCGTGGCGTGTGGGGCGGCCGCCCCGGCTGCCCTCTTTCTTCCGGTTGGCGGCCTGGTCCTTCTTCTCCGGAATGACGGCCTTGATGCCGCGTTTCCTCAGGTAAGAGCGGTTGGCGCGGGACGAGTAGGCCTTGTCCGCGGCGACAGCGCCGGGCCGGGTTCGAGGCCGGCCCACAGGCAGACGGACCCGAATCTTCTGCAACACGGGGACGAACTGCGGGCTGTCGCCGGCCTGTCCTGCGGTCAGCACGAGGGACAGCGGACGGCACCTGCGGTCCGCGGCGAGATGAATCTTGCTCGTCAGTCCGCCACGGGATCTGCCGAGCAGGGCCTGGTGCAGCCGGAACGTGCGCCGCCGCCGGATACGCCGTCGCTCTTCCTGCTCGGGGGCGTCCCCGCCGTCCTGCCCGTTCTGTCCCGGCGGGCCGCCCCTTTTTGCCGGGCCCGCTCCTGTTCGGCGGCGGCTTCCTCAAGGGCGTCCATGACGTCCTTGCCCAGGTGCATCCCGGCGGCGTCCTGGTGGGCGCTGGCCGTAGTGGCGTCCACGCTGACCAGGGACAAGTCCGTCGGTCCCCGGCGAGCGGCCTCGGCGATCATGCCCTCCAGAAGAGCGGAGAAGACCCCGGCGTCCCGCCAGACGCGAAAGCGCCCGTAGACCGTCGGCCACGGTCCGAACCCGGCAGGCATCTCCCGCCACTGGGCGCTGGACCGGAACCGCCAGATCACCCCCTCGAACTGCTCCCGCAGCCGCTCGGGGTACGGACCGTACTCGCCTATCGGCAGGTACGGCTCGATGAACTCCCACTGCTCGTCACTGAGTTGCGAACGTGTCACACCCAGCGTCCTACCAGGCCCCACCCACACACGGGACCAGAACCCGAGATTGATCACGACGTCACACAGGCCCTAGATGCGGTTTCGTCGTGCTGGGCCTGCAGGTCGGCGAGGAGCTCGGTGGTGTTCATGCGGCCAGCTCGAGGGCGTCGCGCCAGGTGGGGGTGGGTTCGGTGAGGCGGCGGGTCATGTTCGCGATCGATGCCCAGTAGACCCGCGAGGCCGAGGTATCGGCCGGTGGTCGTACTCACGGGGCAGCCGGCGGTGCAGCATCAACGTGCCGTTGGCCTGCTCCACGATCCACCGTTTCGGCTGTGGGACGAAACCTTTGCCCTGACCGTCGGGGTTGCGGCGGACGACCTCGACGTCGATGTCCAGCAGGGCTCCGTGGATGAGGACTTCGTCCTTGAAGCCCTGGTCGACCAGGACCTTCTCTAGACGGTTGCCGCACCGCTCGGCCGCCTGGTCGAGGAGGGCGGTACCGGCGGCGTTGTCGTGAACGGAGGCGGCCAGCACCACGACGCCGATGATCAGGCCGCGAACGTCGACGGCCAGCCCTCGCTTGCGGCCCGACACCTTCTTGTTGGCGTCCAGCCCCGTCGTGGCCTTCGGGACGCCCGCGGCCGCGCGGACCGACTGGGTGTCGATGATCACGAGGGACGGGTCCTCTAATCGCTTCGCTCTCTCCCGTACCTGGCAGCGCAAGAGTTCCTGGATGCGCTGGTCAAGTCCGTCCTGGCGCCACAGGCCGAAGTAGTAGAACACCGCTGACCAAGACGGCAGATCATGCGGGAGGTAACGCCAATTGGCAGCCCGTCCGGTTCTGATAGAAGATCGCGTTCACGACCTCCCGCAGGTCACAGGAGCCCGGATCTCCGGTCGCCGACCGCTTCACCCGGCCCTGCTTCCAGGCTGTGATCATCGGCTCGATCAACGCCCACTGCTCATCCGTTAAGTCGCTCGGGTACGGGTCTCTCTTCACGCCCGCATCTCTGCATGGACATGCCGACTAGATGTCGCGTGCGACGATCAGTCCCACGATCGAGCGATCACGAACCGAGGAAGATCGGACTTAACGCCCTCTCAGATGGTGAACCCGCCATCGCAATACCAGGTGCTGTCGGCTAGGGCCTGGTACATGGCTCCCTGCCAGCTATTGACACGTGCGTGGCGGCGACTTTCCGCCTGGTCTACAAGGAACGCGCGGACCTTCACGGCGCCTTGGGCGGGGGCAGCGCTGTACAGGTTCGTGAGGTGGTAGGCAATGCCGCTGATCTCCGGAGCTGCCTGGGCTGCATAGAGCTTTGGGAGCTGGAAGAGTACGCAATGCCGTTTCACGCGTTCGGTCAGGGAGGCGTCCCAGTGAGCAGGTGGGTCGACGAAGAACTGGACGGCCGCCGGCTTCGTTTCCACGACGGTGGCGGCGAGCCAGGGATCGTCGCTTATGGTGTCGAAGTAGGGGTGCAGTGTCTCCTGTTCGCGGCTGCTCGGCGCGGCGTCGAGTTTGAGCTTGTTGCAGTCGGCGCAGGCGGGCACCAGGTTGAGCGGGGCCACGGCCAGCGCAGGAAAGAGTTTTTTGGGCAGGTGGTGGTCGAGGGTGGAGACGTTGCGCTGCCCGCACAGAGGGCAGCACCCACCCGGGGCGCTGAGGATCAGCTCGTCGTAGATGCCCCTGCCCGAGGCGCCCTTCTTGGCCATGCGGCTCTTATAGACGGCGACCATCTCATCGTTGGTTACCTCGGCAAGCTCGAAGTCCTCGGCCTCCAAGGTGTGCAGGCCCGCACCGCTGGCGGCGGCGGTGTACTCGGAGTCGGCGTCGACCACTTCCTGGACGGACTTCTTCAGTCTTTTGCGCAGATCGGTGTCCCGGACTCGGCTGGTGCAGGCGCGGAAGGCTGCATCAGCGCTATGACGCGGCGGCGGGACAGGCCACATCAGCGGCTGCCCTCTGCTTCCCGCGCCGCGAGCAGGGTCCTGACCAGGATCCGCGCTTCGCTGCCGAGCTGCCCGTCGAACTTCTCCAGTACCTCCTCGTATGTGTCCGCTTCCTCGAGGGCCTCGTCGAGGAGGCGGTGGAAGCCCGAGTGCGTGACTTCCAGCCCGAAGATTTCACGGGTGAGGACTCCGACGTTCTCCCCGAACGTCTCGATCGTCGGCCGCTCGACGACGGTGTCCCAGCCTGAGCGCCGGATCTTCCAGACACAGCTGCGGGGCACTTCCTGGAGCACGACGGGCGAGTGTGTGGCGATGATCGCCACCCCGTTGCGGTCGGACAGTAAGTCCGACAGAGCGCGGGTGAAGGCGCTGAGCAAGGGTGGGTGCAGGTGGGCCTCCGGCTCGTCCAGCAGTACCAGGGAACGTTCGGAGACGGTCTCGACCAGACGGGCCATCGTCAGCAGCACGATCTTGTGGCCGGAGCTGAGCTTGCGGAACAGGAGGCGTGCCTGTCGTCGCAGTTCCTTGTCATCGGTGGCCGCATCCGCCAGCCCGGCCACACCAGCGTCGCTGAAGATCGGATCGCTCTCCAGCATGGTGAGTGCTCGCCGCCAGCGCGCCTGCCGGGCGCCGTTCAGGCACACCCTGACACTCTTGCCGAACTCGGCGGCCAGGGCCTGCCAGTCTTTGGGGCCCGACTCGTCGGGTTTACGTACGTGCTTGAGGCCGATGTAGGAGTACTCCAGGCCACTGGCCTTGTTTCGCGGGCTGGGCAGCGGCTCGAAGGGGTCGAAGGCACTGAAGGTGACCGAGACGAGGTTGGCGAAACTGCCCCGAAGCCCGCCCTGGTCAACTTCGAAGGTGCCGACCTCGTCAGCCGTGGCTCGCTCATCCGCGAGCGCGCGCGTCATGTGGTTCAGTGCGTGGGTCTTGCCCACGCCGTTGCGCCCGATCAGCACGTGGATATTGGTCGGTGGCTGGGACTTCGGCCTGACGTCGAACGTCAGCGGCGTCGAAGCGCCGCTGCTGGCCGCGGGCGGCGTATAGACGAAGTGGTACCGGGTCCGTCGGGGCCCGCCGTGCGCCATGCGACGGAACTGACCCTGCACAGTGGCCCGGGGGACCGAGCGCAGGAGCGAGGTCCCGGTGACGTTCTCCGCGAGCGCCCGCTGAAACAGTTCCTCATCGAAGGCCACGTCGCGCAGAGCTTGCAGCACCTCCGCGCGAAAGTCGGTGCTGATACGACCGAGGTCCCTGTAGTAGCTGTCGTCCTGTCCCAGCGAGAAAAACCGGTCATCCAGCTGCTCGAACGTCGAAGGCAGATCGGGTCTGCTCTGCCCCTTGGGCATGTCGAACTGACCGATCTTCACGGATCCGATCGGCGTGCGGTTGTTACCCGCGTCCTGGTACGTCAGCCGGTACTGAGTGTTGTACTGGAACCAGTCGTCCCAGTCGTCGGGCACCACAATCATGCACCGTCCGTCGTACCGGTGAAGCTTCCGGTCTGGCGCAACGACGAAACGCACCCTGCCCCCTCACCGACCTGCCCGAGCGTGTGATTGTTCGGCCACTCAACCGGTCGATTTTCTCACACCCCGTCGACAGGTCACGGTGGTTACCGCGTCCGTGTGACGCAGGGAGGCTTCTATCGCTCGGCGGCGGCTGCGGGCAGGAAAAGGCTGCCCGGTCCGGGTCCGCCGTCCCGGTGTTGCCGCTGTCTGTCCGGACTACCCCGCCTGTGCCGTACGTCCGTCGGGCGCGGGAGCGGTGGTCCGTAGCGGCACCAGGGCCCACACCTGGCGTCCCTCGTCGGTCATCTCCGTCCCGCAGCGTCCGGGCCCGGCTCCTGTAGGGCCGCCAACGTGTCGGCCGTCTCGCGTTCGGCGGTCTGCTGGTGGCTCAGGCACAACACGAGGGCCAGGCCGTTCTGCTCGGACAGGTGGAGGCTGCCGGAGACGAACACCGCCTATTAGGCAATGGTGAACGCTTTCAACCAACACCCCGACCATCCATTCCGTCCCCGTGAGCTGCACGAACTCCTCGACCTGCCCACCGACGAGGCATCCGTCAACGTCACCCGCGCCCGCCTCGGACGTCTCCTCCGCCAAGGCTTCCTCACCCAGCCCGCACGAGGCCGCTACCAGAAACGGACTTAACGCCCTCTCAGGCCGTAGGTAACACCCCAAGTATCGGGGTGCAGCGCGAAGCCGAAGGTGGCCCCGCACTGCTGGTGCAGGTCGGTAGCGAACCAGCCGAAGTCGATCAGCTCAGCGGTACTCCGCTGGACGACGGCGAGTGCGTACTCGGATCGTGGCTCTGCAGTGGCGGCGGCCACGGATCTGGCCCCGATCTGTGTGATCTGGTCGAGCGTCCGGGATCTGCGAACGTACGCTCGCTCGTCGCGTTCAACTGACAGCTTCAGCCCAGTAGTCCTTGAGCATCTGGCCTGGCCAACTGGGCTCGCGAACTTCGCCGCGCGGTCCCATCTCCTCGAAGAAGGGCGCAAGGTCGTAGATCGGTGTTCCGTCGACCGCGTCGAGGTCGGCAACGTGCAGGTCCAAGCTGTCCACCTTCAACAGCCGCGGGAAACTGGTCGCGAGCTGGTTTGGACGCCGGTGATTCCTGTGTGCGAACGTGCCTGAGGGCTCCCACCGGGAATCGCCTCGCGGGCTACGCGCGTGCAGGGCAACGTCCTCCGGCGACGCCTGGCTGAAGTGCCAGGTCACCACCAGATGCGAGAACTCGCCGAGACCCTTAACAACGTCGATTGGATACTTCGAGTCGAGACGAATGATTGATTCGACGCCGCCCCAATAGTCGTCCGCGATCTCTGTGCGTCCGCCGATCACAGTACCGATGGGCTCGATCTGCAGCGTCATGGCGCTTCCTCTCATCCCTCAACCTGACGTGATCAATCTACGGTGCGCAGGTAGTCGACGGCCCGGGCTTCCAATTCGACAGCAGACGGGATGCCACGGCGTCGGTACGGCGACAGCAACTGACGCATCTCCACCACGCGTTGGCGAGCCCGTCCCGAGTAGATACCCTGCTCCATGGCGTCGAGGGCTCTGGACCACGTTGCGCACGCTTCTTCCACGCTGCCAGCTGACATCTGTGTGGCGCCCAGGTACCCAAGTGTCACTGCGTGCGTACGCTTAAAGGCGGCTCCGCGTGTCCGCACACTGCGCCCGAATTGGCCGATCGCGCCTTTCTGATCGTCGAGGAGGCGCAGGGTGCAGGCCGTCTCGTGAGCCAGTGACGCCTGGCCAAAGAAGAAGGTGCGGGTCGGCTCTTCGATGCCGTCGTGCGCACTTCGCAGGTCACCTTCGGCGCGGAGGAGAGCTTTGGCTGCCGCCGTCTTTTGTCCATTCGCGGCAAGACAGCGGGCGTGGACGACACCGAGCAGCGCCCGCTCTCGCGGGGTCGCCGGCTCGTAGCGTTGACGGGCAACTGAGGCCGAAGACAGCTCCAGAGCTTTGTTGAACAACCCTAGGTCTAGAGCTTGGTGGGCCATGGCGCGGAGAATGTGGCCTGAGAGCGGGGCATCGCCGGAGCGGGCTGCCAGCTTCAGCCCAAGCGCAAAGTAAGGCTCAGCGACGTCGTGTTCGCCGTTGTCGAAAGCCATCCACCCGGAGAGGTAGGCCCCCTCGGCGGCTGCGGAGTACATGTCGCGGCGCACTCGGTCATTTGGGAACTTCCCCACCAAGTAGCGGGCGACATCGGACCGGAGGTACTCAACAAGAGCGGAACGGCCGTGGCCGCCTCCCCGCCTCTGGTCCATTCGCGAGAAGGCCAACGTCATCTCGCGCACGCTTTCAACGTCACCGCGGCCGACGCGTTGCGTGCCTTTCCGCTCCGCGTTTGAAGGCTCCTTCGCCATCTCGACCCACCAGGACTCTGCTGGTAGGGCTAGGGCAGCAGCTGAGTACACGCCGCCGCGCAGCAGGCTCCGTCTGTCCGGGTCCAAGTCGGTGCTCCCCAAGTCGTTCAGCGCGATCAATGGATCGACGCGCCAGTCCAGCGCCCCCTGTGATGGCGAATTGGGCGCTGTAAACCCGGCTTCACTTGCTGTGACGACTCGCCTCAGACGACGGGACAGTGCCTCGCACATGATTATGGGGGCCTGCCCAGACGGCTCATGCCCGTCCACCCAGTGCTGCACGTGCTGCCGCGCGGTGCGGGTGTATTCGGTCAGGTTGCTCTCGCTGGCGACCCGCACGAAGGCGTTCGCTGCTTGGGCTCGTGACCAGGCTGCTTCTTTGAGAAGAGCCTCAAACCGCTCGTTCCGCTCGCGCGCCATGGTGCGCCCCCGCACTACTAATGATCTTGAGTCACGTTCGCCAACCCGCACTCGCGCTTCTACGCCGAGTTGGATGTACCAACCTAATACCAAACGGGGGCGCGGGTTTGAGCTACTGGCTGAAAGTGCCCACTGCAGGCCTTCCCGGCAGCTCGATGGTGAAAACGATCTTGCGTCACGTTTGGCAGCCGCGTGCCTCTCTCCTGGTATCCACAACTGGTCAATCGCGGTTCGCTCTACGTACTCACCAAGCGACGTTTGTAAGGGGAGCCGATGGCTGAGCAGCGCATCTCCAAAAGGGCGCGTCCTCCACTGGATTCCCCTGTCCAGGAAAACATCGTGCGCGTCCCGCCCATCTCGCTCTGGCCCAGTCCCTCGGGCGGAGACCTCGGCGTGACACCGACTGGAGCCATCACACAGAACGATTTCAGCGCCTCCTTCGGATTCATTCCTTGCAAAGGCATCGAGGTAGTCGTCAAGCGCAGTGCCGGTTCCAAAGACGGCGCCGTCGATCCTGCGGATGCGGTGTGGGTGAGGGACCTGCGTCGTACTGTCCGACGCGGGCTCGACCGGTTCGAGCTGCCCGACATCGTCGACAACGCGGAACTACTCGTCTCCGAGCTGGTCACCAACGCATTCAGACACGGACACGGCGATGTCCGCGTGCGCATGCTTTTCGAGCACGGCCGGATGCGGCTCGAAGTGCGGGACGGTTCACACGAACTCCCCGAGCTGCGTGCCGCTGACGTCTTGGAGGAGTGCGGTCGCGGGCTGTTCATCGTCCGGGCCCTGGCCGACGACTGGGGCATCAGCGCCGACGGCACGACGACCTGGTGCTCCCTCAACTTGTACCCGCTCGACCATGCCCCCTAGACGCCGTCGGGCCACAGCCATCGGGCCCAGCTCCCCGCACGGAGCAGGTTCACCTCGGGCTGTGGCCCGGCGGCCCCACCACCCCCGTCTGCCTGCTTCGAGGAAGCATTCTTCATGACCAGACCGCAACCCTCCCGCCCGGACCTGAGTGTGAGTTTCCTGCGCTGCATGTGGCGTGTGCAGGAGACCGAGGCGTGCACGCCGCGAACGGAAGCCGCCCTGCGCGTGATCGGTGGCATATTCGCGGAGCACACGCATCTTCTGCGCGTCACGCTGGCAGAGCACGGCTGGCCGGGATATCGCCTCGTGGGCGAGCAGGGGTCGAAGGCTGCCTGGCAGATCGCCACACGCTGCGGGGACGGCGTGCTGCAGGCGCGTGCGCTCGAACTGCTGGGGCGGGCGGTCCGCCAGGAGGACGCCGACCCGCAGCACTACGCCCTGCTCGATGACCGCCTGTGTCTGTACCGAAACGAGCCGCAGCGGTACGGGACCCTCTACATCCCGACCGCGAGCGGCGAGTTGAAGATCTACCGCGTCCGGGACCCCCAGCGGCTCGACGACCGCCGTCACGCCCTGGGCCTGGAACCGCACGCCGAGTACGCGCAACGGCTGAGAGTCGACGTGCTGCCCCTCGACGTGACAGCCGCCTCCGGCTGACCCCATGAACGCCGCCGGGCAGCAGCCGCACCACCCGTCTCCCCCGGGCGGGTTCCCGCCGACTGCTGCCCGGCGGCCCCCACCCCCCCGGGGTTCTCTTGAAGTTGAAGGACTCCTATCCCTATGCCCTTGCTTTCCCCTTGGTTACAGACGTCCAAAACGCGCCTGGTCCTGCGGAGGTGTCACCGTGTCCACTCGTGACATGCCCCTGATCGATCACGCCGCGGGCAGCGACGAGGCGCTGTATCCGGTCTTCGAGGAACTGAAGCTCGGCCGCTACCGGCTCGTGAAGGAGGTCCTGGCCGCCACGGGCCACGACTGGCAGGTGCGGACGTTCCGCAGCCAGGTCATCGCCCTGTACGCGGCCCACACCCCGGCGATCGACTACTGGTACCAGGAGGAGCCCCACACCGCGGACTCCCTGCTGATGTGGGCCCGCGTCCTGACGCAGCGCGTGTTCGCCCTCCAGCTTCCCCACGGCGACCCCGCCGTGCTGGCCGCAGCCGACCAGGCCCGCCGCGTCTGTCACGCCGCCATCACGGCGAGCCCGAAGTGCCCGGCGGCACGGGTGTGCCTGCTTGCGCTGGCACAGTTCGACGCCGATCCGCGCTACCCGCAGAACCAGCACGTCCACTGGGCGCCCGGCCCCAACGGTCTCCCTGCCGGTCCGTGGCCGCTGTTCTGGGCGGTACGTCAGCGGGACCCGGAGAACCGCGAGGCCCATCAGCGCCTCCTCCAGTTCTTCTACGCCCGCGGAGAGGGCGCCCACTCCGTCGCGCAGTGGCTGGCCATGAGCGCCGGCGAGTGCTCGAACCTGCACATGGTGCCGCTGTACGCCTTCGCCGAGGACTTTAGGCAACGACGCAACCGCCGAGGAGCCAGCGACTTCACGTACTGGACGGGGCACCAGATCCGGCGCTACGTGCAGCTGGCGAGAGACCACTGGTTCGCCTACCTCGACGAGGAGACGCGCGCCTCACCTGTCCTGTCACAGGATTTGAACCTCCTGGCCTGGACGCTCCTCAAGAGCGGCGTGGGCGGCGCCGGCCCCGTCTTCGAGGCGATCGGCCCGTACGCCACCGCCATGCCGTGGCAGAGCCTCGACAACCGCTCCAACTGGATCGCTGACTTCCACAAGGCCCGTACCTACGCCCTCAACAAGCAGCACGTCAGCTGCTGAACCAGTTCCCGCTCCCAAGACTCCTGCCCCTCCTCCAGACCCTTCTTCGACATCACGAGGACTTACACCCTTGTCTCACTTAAGAGCAGCACGCATCGACGATGACGCCGCGCTGATCGCTGAGGGCATCACGCCCACGCTGGCCCGCAAGATGGGCAGGTTCGGCAACTACGCCGTCTCGTTCTCCGTCATCTGCATCCTGGCCGGCGGCATGACGCTGTTCGGGTTCGGCCTGCACAACGGCGGCCCGGCCGTGATGGTGTGGGGCTGGGTCGGCATCTTCGCCATGACCCTGGTCCTGGGCTCCTGCCTCGCCGAGGTGACCTCCGTCTATCCCACGGCCGGCGCGCTCTACCACATGGCCGACCGGCTCGGCGGCCCCGGCTGGGCGTGGCTGACGGGCTGGCTCAACCTCCTCGGGCTGGTCGGCGCCATCGCCGGGATCGACTACGGCGCGGCCTCCTTCATCGGCGCATTCGCCAGCCTGCAGTGGGGTTTCGAGCCCACGCCCGAGAACACCATGGGCGTCTTCGTGTGCGTCCTGCTCCTGCACGGCCTGCTCAATTCCTTCGGCGTCGGCCTGGTCGACGCACTGAGCAAGATCTCCGTGTGGTGGCAGTTCTCCGGCGTGTTCCTGATCGTCGTCCTGCTCGTCGCCGCCCCCGGCGAGCGCCAGTCCCCCGGCTTCGTGTTCACCGAGTACTACAACGACTCGGGCATCACCAACCCCCTGTACGGGGCCGGTGTCGGCTGCCTGATGGCCGCGTACACGTTCTGCGGGTACGACGCGTCCGCCCACATGGCGGAGGAGACCACCCAGGCGCAGAAGTCCGCACCGTCGGGCATGGTCCACGCCATCCTGTGGTCGGGCATCGCCGGGTTCGTACTGATCGTCGGCATGCTCTTCGCGATGGAGAGCTACTCCGGCACCCTTGAGACCGCTACCGGGGTGCCGCCCGCGCAGATCTTCATCGACGTCCTGGGCGTCGGCGTCGCCAAGGCCCTGCTCGTGGTCGTGATCGTGGCCCAGCTGTTCTGCGGCAACGCCGAAGTCGCCGCCGCCAGCCGGATGGCCTACGCGTTCTCCCGCAACCGGGCGCTGCCGGGCTGGAAGAGGTGGAGTAGGGCCAACGCCCGCACCCAGAATCCCACGGCCGCGGTGTGGCTGTGCGTGTCCATCGCGTTCGTCCTGGCCCTGCCGAGTCTGCACTCGCCCGCCGCATACGCAGCGGTCACCGCGATCAACGTCCTGGGCATCACGCCCGCCTACGCCATCCCCGTCTTCCTGCGATTGAAGGCCGGCAACCGGTTCCAGCAGGGACTGTGGAACCTGGGCCGGTTCAGCAAGCCGCTGGGCGTCCTCGCCGTCGCCTACGTGATCGTGCTCACCGTGTTCTTCTGCCTGCCGCAGGCTTACCCCATCACCTCGCAGTCCTTCAACTACGCGCCCGTCACCCTGGCCATCGTGCTCCTGGGGGCGTGGATCTCCTGGATCACCGTGGGCAGGAAGAACTACGCCATGCCCCTGCCGGCCGCCACCGCCGCGGACTCCGCCATCGCCGGAGGCATGGTCTGATGCACGCCACCGACACACCGCCACGCACCGGCCTCCTCTCTCTTGGCCAACTTCACGATGCCGTGGTCGACCTCCACATCCGCACGGTGACGCCTGTCGTCCCGGACATGCACGGCCTCCTCAGAGGCAAGCGCCTCGACGCCAACCTCTTCCTCGACCAGGTCAAAAAGCAGGGCGATACCGCGGGCGAGATGTGCTCGTATGTCCTGACCACCGACCGGCGCATGACCGTGAGCGCGGCGAGCAGGTACCCCCTCACCGGATGGCACCACGGGTTCGGGGACATGAGCCTGCAGCCCGACCTGGACACGATCCGCTTCATGCCGCACACCCCCGGCGTCGCACTCGTGCACTGCGACGCCGTCGACACCAACGGCAAACGCCTCGGCAGCGCTCCGCGCGAACTGCTGCGCCAGCAACTCGACCTCCTGAAAGAACAGGGGTACGAGATCCGTATCGGGTGGGAGTCCGAGTTCCTGCTCCACCACGGCCCTCGGCCCGTCACCCGCCACAACGCCGACTACGCCCTCAACCTCCCGCCGAAGCTGCACGACTTCTTCCACAGCCTGGAACAAGCTCTCTTCAACGCCGAAACCCCCGCCGAAGCGATCAAGGGCGAGGGTGCGCCCGGCCAGCTGGAGGTGACCTTCCGCTACGGGGAGGCGATGCGGGCCTGCGACAACTACACGGTCTACCGGCAGACCCTCCAGCACGTCGCCGAACAGCGCGGCCTGCGCGTGAACTTCATGGCCGCACCGAGTGACGAGGTCGGCAACGGCCTGCACCTGCACCTGTCCCTGTGGAAGGACGGCGAGCCGACGTTCGCCGCCCCGCACGACGGCAACCGGTCCCAGCCCCTGCAGTACGCGATCGGCGGGCTCCTCAAGAGCCTGCCGGACCTGGCGCCGCTGTGGGCACCAGTGCCCAACAGCTACAAGCGCTTCCGGCCGCACTCGTTCGCACCCCTCTACATGAACTGGGGTGACGACCACCGCGGATGCGCTCTCCGGATGACCGGCCACGGCCGCGGCCGGCATCTGGAGCTGCGGATGGCGGGCGCCGACGCCAACCCCTACCTGGTGGCCGCCGCCGCCATCGCCGGCATCCTTCGCGGCCACAGGGAGAAGATCGCACCACCCCCGCCCTGCCCGGGAGACGCGTACCGCGACTACGGCTCTGCGCGCATCCACCGCGACCTCATCGAGGGCCTGCGCGCCTTCATGAGCAGCGAATTCGCCATCACCGCGTTCGGTACCAGCGTCCTGCACCACTACGGCGTCGCCGCCCAGCACGAGATCGACGTCCACCGCGAGCGGGTCACCGACGTCGAACGCCAGCGGGGTGACAGCCGTGCCTGACCTCAGGACCCCGGCCACGCTGCGCGCCGTGACCTACAACCTGCTCCACGGCGGTCTGGACGGTGACGGCCGCCTGGAAGAGCGTTTCGACACGGAGCTGGGCATCCTCAAGACCCTGGCCCCTGATGTGCTGGCGCTTCAGGAGTGCACCCGCTGGGACGAGCACGACAGCCGCCGCCTGAAGACGCTGGCCACCGAGACGGGCATGCTCGAAGCCGACATGGTCGCTTCCCGCATCGGCGACGGCCGCAACTTCACCGCGCTGCTGTTCCGCCCGCAGAAACTCCGTCTGATCGACGTGCGACAGCGCGGCCAAGGCGTCCTGCACCACGCCATGATCCAGGCCCAGCTCCAGCCGCTGTACGCGCCCGACGGCAGCGCAGACTTCACCGCCCTCGCCACGCACCTCGCCTTCACCGACGGCGACACCCGGCTTGTCGAGGTACGCGGGTGGGCCACCGATCTCGGCGGTGTCCCCCGGGCCATGTTCCTCGGCGACTTCAACTGTGCCCGCATGGGCGACGCTGACGTTTACGACTGGGACCAGATCCCGCAGTACCTCCACGCGCGCTACCGCCTCGTCCGGCCCAACGGGACGTTCGGTGACGCAGACCTGCGGGCCATGCAGGTCCCTGCTGGCATCCGGCTGGCAGGACCCAGAGACCATCACCCAGGTCCGCAGGGCCCCCACCGTCGGCTACTACTACGCAGGCGAGCAAGGGGACGTGTGCCTGGACCACATCCTCGTGCGCGGACTCACCGTCCGCTCCTACCAGACCTACGACACACAGATGGCGCGCCGTGTGTCCGATCACCTGCCGACCGTCCTCGACGCGGAAATCGACGCGCCCGCTCAACGGGAGTTCAACCATGGCTGACGCCCGCGACAACACCCCCCGCAGATCGCGCGTCAATGCCGGCACTCAGATTGCCGGGGTCCTGCGCGGCGAACTCGCCGACCTCACCTGGGCACGTGGCGAGGTCCGCCGGGCCGGTGAACTGGTCAGCCGTTTTAAGACCACGGCCTACGTGATCAGCACCGCAGTGCAGCTGCTGCGCGATGACGGCCTCGTGGAGGTACGGACCGGCGGTGGAGGCGGCATCGCCCCGTCGGGCACCACACCCGCCCAGTGGCGCGAAGCTGCGCGGCGGGGCACCCACGGACCGGGCATCGAGGAGGCCGTCCGCCGGCGTATTGGCGACGGCACCTACCCGGTCGGCGCTCTCCTGCCCAGCACGGCCACCCTGGCGGCCGAGTTCGGCGTCGGGAAGTCCACCATCTCCCTGGCCCTTGTCCCCTTCAGACAACAGGGCGTCCTCACGAGCGCCGGACCCAGTCCACGAGACGGCACGCTGGTCGCCACGCCCCTGCCCGCCGGCGCCGATCCCGTGCCGGCTACGGACCGCCCGCACACAGCTGCCCCCTCCACTGCCGGGCCACTCCACGACCACTTTGAGCGGACACCACACAGTGAGGAAGGTGACAGCCGTGCCTGAACCCGTGGAGCAACCACCCAGCACCCAAAGCAACCGCGAGTCCGTTGTCACCGTCATCTCTTCCAACATCGAACGCGATGGCGGCCCCGACGAGAACGACCAGCCTCCTCCGCGCTGGTACGCCATCCATGAACTCCTCGCAGAACATCAGCCTGATGTACTCCTGCGCCAGGAGACAACGCACAGTCTGGCCAAGGGCCAACGGCGCAAGCACGAGGCCGAACGGCTGCTGGACATGCGGGGTTTCCTCGGCGGGCAGGGCTGCGGCAACAACCCCACGGGCCTGTTCGTACGGCCCTGCGTCTTCGATGTCCACCAGGAG
The DNA here is from genome assembly GCF_042728395.1 of Streptomyces sp. NPDC060205. Classification (NCBI taxonomy): domain Bacteria; kingdom Bacillati; phylum Actinomycetota; class Actinomycetes; order Kitasatosporales; family Streptomycetaceae; genus Streptomyces; species Streptomyces sp. NPDC060205. The sequence continues at coordinate 16,445 of NZ_JBHWZP010000084.1, read as the reverse complement.
TTCGGGCCCGCTCCGCTGTGGCGCACACCTCCTACCCACATCGTCGCCAGGCTGCGGGACGTTCCCACGGTCCCGATCGTGATGATGAGCTGGCACCTGGCCTTCAACTCCCCCCGCGGCCGGGAGCGAGAGACCGACGACATCCTCGCCGCCGCCGACAAGATCAACCAAGGGATGGCCTTCCTCGGGGGCGGCGACGCCAACGAATACCCCCACCCCGCCGGCGAGAGCGTCGCGCCAATCGACTGGAGCAGCCAGGCCATCACCGACCAGCTGCACCGGATGCACCGCACCAACCCCGGCCCCGGCGGAACACGCGTCAGCTGTACCTACGCCGACGAGACCCTGCTGAAAGCCGGTCTGCACGACCCTGCTCGGTATGCCGCGCACACGCTGGGACAAGCCGACGCGCTCCGCGCCACCGCCGGACAGAACACAGCACACCAAGGCGGCGAGCGCCGCATCGACCGCATCTACACCGACCCCTGGCTCATCAATGCCGTCACCGAGGTCAGCGTCATCGACACCACCGGCCTCAGCGACCACCACGCCGTCAAGGTCGTCTTCTCCCGCACCGGCATGGCCGAAGCGCTACGCCGCAACGTCGCCCGCCTGGATCCGTACGACCTCGCCCCCTGAACCCACAGACCGAGTTCAGGAAAATTCGAATCCCAGGTGCGGCGGCGACCACCGGTCCGACTACATCGTGACCACGCACCACCTCTCCCGACAGGTGCGGTCCAACCCGTGATCGGCACACCCCGCGCACGGGACGCCGCGGACCATCTCCCGAGGGTGGCGCGCCTGCACAGAACCTTCTGACCAGACCAGTCCCCGAATCGAAGAAGCCAAGGACAACGACGGTGCGGCCCGACCATCCCGCATTCCTCCATCCCGGCAGCCGAGATCAGCAGCGCCAGGGCCCACGGACGCCTGCCGGCGGCCGTGGCCTGCACTCCCCGAGCACCCCGCGTCGCCAGTCGGCGGGCGACGCGGGGCCCCCGGCAGCCACCACGGCCGCCCTGCCCCCACATCCCTCACAAGGAGCTGTCCCGCACATGCACCTCGTCATGCACCAGGAAGCCGACCCCGAGTCCGACGAACTGGCCACACGCCTGTGGGACATCGCCGAAGAAATTGCCCCGCTGGTGGCAGCCGTCACCCAGTTACGGCTGCCCGAACCGGCGGTCATCCGTCTCATGACATACGACAAATGGAAGGAAGCACACGAAGAGAGTTCACTGCGCCGGCTGCACGCCGAAGCTGAGCAACTCGGCGCCGGCTCCACTGCCAAGCTGAAAGCCAAGCTCCAGCGGACCGCCCACCTCGCGACGAGGTTCGTGTTCTGGCCGATGATGATGGGCGAAACGGTCGAGCTGGTGCCAGGGAGTCCCGAACTGGTCATCGTGCCCGACGCGCTGCGGCACGCCGGCGTCCTCCACGACGGCCGGGTGCTGCACAAAATGCTCGCCCATGAAATGACGCACCTGGCGCAGTACGCAGCCGATCGAGGCGCCATGTGGGCGGACCAGGAGAGCTACTTCCCGCAGCAGCGCGGAGTCACGGACCGGGCCCACACGTTCCTGATCGAAGGACACGCCTACTGGGCGGACCGGGAGATCACCGCCAAAATCTTCGGTGAGCCGGTCACGACCCAGGAGATAGCCCCCGATGCCTCCGGGCGGTATCGCAAACTCGCCAAGCGCTCCATGCCGAAGAAGGTCAAAGCGGCCCAGGCACGCAGCCTGGACGCCATAACGCAGCTCATCGCCGGACAGGGGCCGGACGTCTTCAACCGTGTCTGGCTCGACCGCACGCTGGTCCCCACCCTGGCCGAAGCCGAGCAACCGGCCCGATGGATCGAACGTCTGGCGACTGCCCGATGACCGCCTGGCAGCTCACCGAGCCCGAGTACCTGAACCGGCCGATGGCTCTGGCCCTGGAAACACTCATGACCGCGCAGCTCCCTCTCTCCGGTCCTCAGCTCAGCACCAAATCAGGACTTGGCGTTAGCAGGCTTAACCCGGCGCTGCTGACCGCCGGATTCGTCGACCCCGCCGCCGACCTGGGGTTGGCCTTCGCCAGAACCGCCGGCCACTGGCGCGCGGGCGACCGCGACCACCGCTCCGACTCCATCCTGCCCACGAAGAGCCTCAGTTGGCGTGTGCAGTCCTACACCGTGATCGACACGCCTCGCGCCCGTGGCGCCGCGGACCATCTTCCGGTGGCGGCGTACCTACGCAGAACCTCCTGACCAGACCAGTTCCTCAAAGAAGCCAAGGACAACGACGGTGCGGCCCGACCATCCCACATTCCTCCACCCCAGCGCTCGAACCCAGGGTTACCAAGTCTCAGGGACGTCTGCAGGTGGCCGCAGCCCGCACCCCCCAAACACCCCGCGTCGCTCGTCGGCGGGCGACGCGGGGCCCCCGGCAGCCGACCGGCCGCCGGGACAGCACAGAAATCCGACACCGTCGGAGGGCACCGACCGGGAGACGTACACGGTCACTCGTGACCCGCGGGACTACGTCACCCCCCAGGTGTGGGAGCGGGAGATCACCTTGCTCAAGCGGGACTACCCGAGAGCACGCCGTGACCGGCGTCGGTCAGCGCCTGCGGAGGCCGAACCTTGATCAGGTCGCTGTATGCAGCCCGCCCCTGCTCGGTGAGGGAGGTGACGGTGGTCTTCGAACTGGCCTCCTTGGCAGTCGTGTCCGGCGCAAGATGCCGGGGCCGAACGGTGAAGCAGGTCATCTCCCTACGATCGTGGGATGTTTGAGTACCACGGATGGATCACGGTCAGGGGGACGGCAGCGGATGAGGACGATGAGCCTCGGCTGCAACAGATCGTCGATGGTCTTCGCCTTCGCATCGCCCGGATGGACAGCCCGTACTTGCTCGATCTCAGGTGGATGAACGGCGAGCCGTTTATCCACCTCGGCGGCTCTTCCAATCACCGCTCTTCGCCTGACGCTGCCGAACTGTTCGAGCATGTGGCGGTGGTCGCCCCTGGTTCCTACGGGCTCCTCCACCTTCGCGATGACGAGGAACCGGGTCACGAAAACGAGGTGCGCGTGCTGAGACTCGCCCGAGGAATGGTCACTCAGCACACGGAGGCACTGCTGTCCCCGTGCATCCCGACGGTGGAAGATCCCTCCCCAGGCTGACGCATCAGCGGCGCCCCTGGCGACGTTCCTCAGCCGGTCCAGGGAGGACCCCCGCGGACGCGGGGTCGACATCAGGTTCGGGGTGGCCGCGTTCTCCATGTACGGAGGATCCCCGCGGGCGCGGGGTCGACGCGTCCTGGTTGTCCATGATGATGCGGACGGCCGGAGGATCCCCGCGGGCGCAAGGTCGACGACCCCCTCGTCCGCGCGTCGCTCGCGGGTCTCGGAGGATCCCCGCGGGCGCGGGGTCGACTTCACGCTGAACGGGGCCGGCGCGGACAACCAGGGAGGATCCCCGCGGGCGCGGGGTCGACCCGACCATGGCCGCTACGGCGAACCGGTACTTCGGAGGATCCCCGCGGGCGCGGGGTCGACGTCGTGGCCGATGCAGTGCTCTCCGAACTCGGCGGAGGATCCCCGCGGGCGCGGGGTCGACAGATCCGCAAGCTTCTTCTCCGCAGCCGCCAGCGGAGGATCCCCGCGGGCGCGGGGTCGACGAACTCGTCACCGCCCATGCGTGCGGCGAGCCCGGAGGATCCCCGCGGGCGCGGGGTCGACAGCTGACGTCCTGACGTCGTACGGAACGACTCCGGAGGATCCCCGCGGGCGCGGGGTCGACGCCCCCCCGGGGCCGACATGGGGAACACGGATGGAGGATCCCCGCGGGCGCGGGGTCGACACGAGGATCAGCGCGCCCATGATGCCGATCCACGGAGGATCCCCGCGGGCGCGGGGTCGACGCGGGCCACAGGTAGTAGCCGGGGCGCTCGCCCGGAGGATCCCCGCGGGCGCGGGGTCGACTGCTGGGACGTGCGCGGCAGGCTCACGCCCAGCGGAGGATCCCCGCGGGCGCGGGGTCGACCACGGTGGCCAGCTGCTCGCCGCCGACAGCCGGGGAGGATCCCCGCGGGCGCGGGGTCGACCCGGGTGCGGGCGAGGTCGCGTTCCTGGACGCGGGAGGATCCCCGCGGGCGCGGGGTCGACTGCTCGGATCACGTGGTTCATGAGCTGGATTCCGGAGGATCCCCGCGGGCGCGGGGTCGACGCCATGTCGGCCGGAGAGAAGCACTGGTTCGGCGGAGGATCCCCGCGGGCGCGGGGTCGACGCGGCCGTCGGGGGCTTCTGGTCGTCGGGGTGCGGAGGATCCCCGCGGGCGCGGGGTCGACTGGATGGCCTGGACGTTGGGGGGCAGGTCGGGGGGAGGATCCCCGCGGGCGCGGGGTCGACTGCACGGGGGCCTTCTTCACGGGGGCCGCCGCCCGAGGATCCCCGCGGGCGCGGGGTCGACCACCAGCGTCAGCACGTCGCTCGCCCCGTCAGCGGAGGATCCCCGCGGGCGCGGGGTCGACGTCCTGGGCGTCGTCGTCGACGTCGTCGTCCTCGGAGGATCCCCGCGGGCGCGGGGTCGACCTCGGTTCCAGGCCGGAGATCCGTTCGCTGGCCGGAGGATCCCCGCGGGCGCGGGGTCGACTGAAGCAGCGGTCCGCGGAGGAGCCTCGCCACGGGAGGATCCCCGCGGGCGCGGGGTCGACTTGACGACCACGTGTGAGAGTTTGTCCCTCACGGGGAGGATCCCCGCGGGCGCGGGGTCGACAGCGACCGCGCCCACAGCCCCGGCCGCGCCTGCGGAGGATCCCCGCGGGCGCGGGGTCGACAAGGAATCCACGCTACTCGGCCTCCACTCCCAGGGAGGATCCCCGCGGGCGCGGGGTCGACTTCCCGTGTGTGGGAATGGGGCCCGGAGTTTTACGGAGGATCCCCGCGGGCGCGGGGTCGACGTTCGTACGGGCCCGAGCGGTCGCAACGCACTCGGAGGATCCCCGCGGGCGCGGGGTCGACTTCCCCTGCGTCACGGACGGCCCCGGGGCCGCCGGAGGATCCCCGCGGGCGCGGGGTCGACCACGCGAGGACCTGCGCCCCGTCGGGAAAGGCCGGAGGATCCCCGCGGGCGCGGGGTCGACGGAGGCGGAGAACGAACGTGAAACTCCCGCCCGGGAGGATCCCCGCGGGCGCGGGGTCGACACTTCATGAGCTGGGGCTTTATCGGGCGGGGCGGCTGTTTTCGTTTAGTTGTTTTTGGGGGCGGGCCGAAAGGATCAGTCCGTCGAAGTCGACGGGTTGCCAGCGGTCGCGGCCTGCGGTGCGTACGGCCCATCCCTGTTCGTTGGAGGCGGGTTCAATAAGGATGGCCTGGCCGTCGCCGATGCGGGTGGCCAGGAGTTCCCACAGGCGGTCGCGGATGCGACGGCTTGGGTTGCCGACGAACACGCCGGCGCTGGCCTCGACCATCCAGCGGGTGAGGTGTCCTCGCAGTCCCTCTGGCGCGGCGATGAGGATGATGACGGTCATGGTGTGGGTTCGGTGTCGTCGATTTCGGGTCCGATGACCGCGATGTGGTTGTCGGTCATCCCGTGTGCTGACAGGTCTGCGTGGCTGGCGTAGTTGGTGCCGCCCGGGACGGCGCCGAGGTTTTCGTCCCACAAAAGGTTGGCCTCAGAGTCGTCGAAGTCCGTTCCTTCGGGGGTGAGCAGGTGCTTCACATCGGTGACGATGCGGCCGAGGAGTTTGTCGCGGGCGATGAGGTCGCGAAGTCCCAGTCGTGCGTCGCGTTCCTCTGTGAGTCCTTGTGCGACGAGGTCGAAGGCGAGCGGAATGGTGTACTCGGCCTTGTACAGGTCGGCGATGTCCATGACGAAGGATGTGGCTTTGCCGGTGTGGACGAAGCCGAGTCCGGGGCTGGCGCCGAGTCCGATGATGACGGCGTGGCAGATGCCGTAGAGGGCGGCGTTGGCTGCGGACAGGAGGCGGTTGAGGTCGTCGCCTGCTGCGAAGGCGTCGCCGGCCTTGTAGTCGCGGCCGTTCCAGGGGACGCCGGTGCGATCCGCGTGGGCTCGGTAGAGCTTTCGGATGCGGGTGCCTTCACGGCCGCGGAGTTGTTGCATGGTGTGGGCGGAGACGTCTTCGCCGGGGAAGCGCATGTTGTACATGGCGCGGGCGACGGCGAGGCGTTCCTTGGGGCGGGTGACGAGCCAGGCTTGGCGGTGCAGGAGGCCGGCGCCGCGGCTGGGGCCGAGGCCGGCTGCGTACATGCGGACGCCTTGTTCGCCGACCCAGCACACGGTGGTGCCGGAGTCGGCGAGCAGGCGGATCGCTCCGTGGGTGACGCGGGTGCCGGGGCCAAGGAGCATGACGGCGACCATGGCGGCGGGGACGCGGACGGTTTGTCGTTTGTTGATGATGACGACGGCGTTCTCGTCGCGGTCGAGATGGCTGCGCTCGACGTAGACGCTGGAGACGCGGTCGACGAGGCGGTGCAGGTCCTGGGGGTCTGCTTTCCACCAGATGTCAGGCACGGGTTCATGCCCCTTCGGGGAGCGGGGCGAGGGTGAGCAGTCCGCATCCGTATGCCTTGGAGGGGCCGATGCCGGTCAGGAGTCGTTCGGTGAGCAGGGCGGGGTCGGTGATGCGCAGGTGCCCTTCGAAGGTCACTGCGTTCATGACGACCTGGGCTTCCTTCGCACCGAGGGATCCTTTGCCGAAGGCACGGCGTTGGCGGGTGGTGATGCGCACCTCGCGGGGCGGTTCGCCGTCGCTGTTGCGGGTGTCGTCCAGGTGGGGGGCGGTGGGGATGTCGAAGCCCCAGCGGGCGGTGCGGGTGAGGAACCAGTTGAGCTGAGCTGCGGCGGTGCGGTGGCCGAGGCGGAAACTGCGGCGCTCACCGGCGTCGATGCGTTGTTGTTGGCGCGGGGTGGGTTTGTCGGGCCGGCTGGTGTTCTGGACGGGGTTGGCGGTGAGGCGGAAGGCGAAGCTGCGGCCCGTTGCCAGTTGTTGCAGGAGGGGGGTGTAGTCGCGTACGGCGTAGTGCTCGCCGTCGGCGTCGGGCCAGCCTGCCTGTTCGACGAGGTGCGTCCAGTCGGGTTTGTCGGTGGTGAGGACGAACAGGTGGGGGCGGTGGGGATTGTCCGCGTCCAGTCGCCACAAGGTGCGCTCTTCAGCGGGCAGGCCGGGGACACCTCCTTGGACTGCGGCGTGCAGGGCGCGTGGGCCGGCGAGGAGCTTGCGGCTTTCGGCGCGCAGCGGGTTGATGCGGATGCGGGAGAGATAGGGCATGTCGGTCACCAGCCCAGGAGGGCGAAGGGGTCGTGGCCGCCGCTGGTTGGGGGCCGTGTGGGGTCGGGTGTGAGGCCGGTGGGGACTGAGAGGTAGGTGTGTGAGGTGCGGCGGGTGGTGTAGGTGCGGCGGGTGGGGGCGAAGGAGAGGGGCACGTCGTCGCGGACGTCGTCGCCTGCCGAGTCGTCGAGGGTGGCGGGCAGGTCGATGCGGGCGGTGTTGCCGTTCTGGCGTCCCCAGCGCTTGCGCACCGTAGTGGAGGCTTGCCAGGGTTCCGCGCGCAGGACGTCGTGGAGCGGGCCGGTGCGCTGGCCCAGGAGCAGGGGTTGTGCGGGTACGCAGGACCGGCGGCCCAAGGCGAGGGGGAAGGCGGGGTGGCGGACGGCGTGTTCGAGGGTGGTGATGAGTTCTTCTGGGCCTTCCACAGCGGCGAGGAAGACGGCGTCCTGGAGGTAGAAGCGCTGCGTGATGTGGGTGTGCTTGGCAGGTGAGGTGGGTTTTTGCAGGCCCTTGGCGGATACGGCGGCGGACAGGAGCGGCCGGCCCCGATGGTCGCTGACGGTGTGGTAGTCGCGCAGGAGGCTGCCGGGCTGGTCGATGCGGATGCCCAGGGCGAGCCCGGCAAGGTCGTCCACCGCGGCGTGCCGTGAGCGGCCGGCGGCGGCTGCGAGCAGACCCACGACTCCGGATTTGGTGGGTTCGGGCCGGGTTTCGCGCCGGTTGAAGGTACTGCGGTCGCCCCAGGACTGGAGCGGGCCGGCGAGCCGCAGCAGCAGGACGGAGGTGCGGGCGGAGGGTGTCACGCCTGTTCCCCCAGGGCGGTGGTGATGCGGGTACGCAAGGTGGCGCGCAGGTCGGCGAAGGCGACGGATTCCCCGAATGCCTGGGTGAGGGTCTCGACGGTGTCCTTGGTGCGGGTTTCGCGGGTGCTGAAGGTGTGGCTGGCCGCCGCGTAGAGAGGGGTGTCGCCCCAGACCTGGGTGGCGGTGAGGTGTTCCTCGGCGAGGCGACGGGCGGAGTTCGCCTGGATGCCGGCCTCGGCCGGAACGGGCTCTTCGAAGGCGGAGACCAGGTTGACGGGCTGGTCGGTGCGCACCACAACAGCAACGAGACTGGGCCGGGTCCGGTGGGCGAAGGAATTCCGGTAGCCGGTGGGGACGGACAGGGTGTAGCTGTCGACGAACCGGTCCAGGGCGTCGAGGGCGGCTTCGGTGTCCCCGCCGAGGTTGTCGGTGAGCTGGGCGAGCCCGACGGTGGCGTAGCGGTAGAGGGTGGCGGAGTTGAAGCCGATGGTGCCGATCATCCCGGCTCCGGTCTCCTCCTTCTCGTTCTTGTCGTCGACCGCGGTGAAGTAGTCGAATTCCAGCTGCGTCTCGTGGGTGGAGAGCGCGTGGGCGACCTGGACGGCGGCATCGACGTTGAGCTTGGGGATGTCGGCGACCATCCGGCCGAACAGGGCGACGCCCACCGGGTGCCCGGTGGTGAAGGTTTCCGCGACGGGCCATTCCTTGACCGCATCCGCCAGTGCCTTGTCGTCCAGGGCTGCGAGGTCGGTGGCCTCGTTGGTGACGAGGGCGGCTACGGCATCGAGCTGGGCGTTGCCGTAGAACAGGAGATAGGCCGTGTCGCTGGCCTTCTTGCCCTGGCTCAGGCCGAGCTGGGCGAGCAAGGCCGCAGCGATCCGGCCGGCGTCCTCACGTTCCAGAGCCGTGTTCTGCGTGATCCGGGTGGTGAGCTCACCGGTGAGACGCTTGGTGCGGGTGGCGCGATCGGCCTCGGGAGCTTGGTCGTCGAAGTGCTGACGGGTCGCCCGCTTCCACGCCTGGGAGGAGACCCGGGAGCGGCGGACGCCTCCGTAGATGGCTTCTTTGGGGTTGCCCTGGTCGTCCCGGTTGAGGTTGGCGGGCGGGACGGTCTGGACGACGTGCACGTCGATGTAGAGGCGCTGGGTCATCGAATGTTGCTCCAAGTCCTGTGAGTGGGTGGTGATCCGGGGCCGGCACCGGCGCGGGTGCGTGCGGCCGGGCGGCCGACGTCGTGCGTGCTGCTGGTCTCAGCGGCCGGATCGCGACGGTGTGGCCGGCTGGGTCCAGCCGTAGTAGTCCAGGCCCCAGCGGCGGCGCACGCGGGACCGGGCTTCGGGCCGGTTCCAGTGGTGGAGATCGCCGACCAGGCGGTTGTAGTCGAGAGGCTGCTTGATGTCCTTGAGCTGGGTGATCAGACCGCGCAGACGCAGTTGCAGTGCCTGCATCGAGGTGGCGGAGAACGCCTGCTGGAAGCGCGAGTCGACTGCCTCATCACTGGTGCGCCCGTGACGCCGCAGCTCAAGCATGGCCCGGCCGAGGCTGACTCCGTCGCGGTGCATCGGCCGCTCCTGGCTCTGCTGGTGCAGCCCGTAGAGGGCAAGCGCCACGTGTTCGGCTTCCTGTTCGGCCGAGACCTCCCCGCGGCGGGCGGCGAAGTCATCGACCGGGCAGGTGTAGAACGGGAACATCTCCAGCACGGTGCCGGCGGGACGTCCCAGCCCATGGCGCAGAACTGCGAGGTCCTCGCCGGGCGGGCGCTGTATGGCCGCCGGGCCGTCTTTGCGCCGCCAGGTGCCGTCCGCGGCGATGTAGCGGTGCCAGATTCTTTGCTTCGTGAGGTCTTCTTCGGTCATGTCCGTGTCCAGACGTGATGAGGGATGCGGTGTCGCGAAGGCATGTGGGAGCGTCCCGGAGGAGGGCATGGGAGGGCTCAGGTCGGGGCGTAAGAGACGTGGGCGTCCCAAGCAGCGCTTTGGCGCTTACTGGCTGACAGGGTGAGGGCTGCTGCGCCGGGCGGCCTCTGCCCGGTGGAGAATCTCCCCACGGCGTTTGAGGAAGGACGCCTCGGCCAGGGGGACGCGGTGCGTGCGCTCGGGCTTGCCCTCCCCTTGGGAGACCTTCCTTCCCACGAACGCTTCAACCGGCACCGCCTGCAGAAGACGGTCCGCGACCTCCCAGCTGCGCCGCCACGCCAGCTGCTCCCAGGCGAGCTGTCCGGCCTCGATCCGTTCCAGGTCCTGCACACCGCGCATCCCGGCCAGCAACTGCCGAACCAGCGGGTCCAGGGCGTGCAGGACGAGTTCGCCGGGGCGCTGTCCCTTGTCCCAGGGGATGGGTTCGGCGCCCAGAGCCCGCCGCAGATCAGCCGAGAGGTGATTGACGGCCGTGGCCAACTGCTCTGCCTGTTCCGCCACTTCGAGGAGGGCGGAGCGGACGTCACTGTCCGCGTCGAGTGCGGCCAGCGGAAGGGGCAGCGCGTCGAACATCACGTCGTCGATGACGGCCGACTGGTTGCCGTACGCCATCCCGACAAGTTCCACGCGCAACGGGTACGCCTCCCCGAGATCGGGCGCCAGGGCACCGGCCTGGTCCAAGAGCCTGCTGGTGGCGAACCCGCTCGTTTTCTCTCCTGCTTCTCGAAACTGCCGTTCGGGCGCGAGGAGCGCGTCCAGCCCGCGCCACGCAGCCTTGCCTGGCTGAAGGCGCAACGGGCGGCGCGGCGCCGCGGCGGCGCCCTTGTGCTTGCTCGTGCTGCGGCTGCCGGTGGGCTCCAGGCGCCACATGGTGTGCGGTTCGATCTCCGGCGCGTGCGGCATCCGGTCTCCCGCGGCGACCAGTACGCGCGTCACCCGCAGGCCTTCACCGGTGTTTTCCGGGACGAGCCGGATACGGCGGGATTGCCAGGTCCACAGGTCCAAGAGCCCTTCGGGGGCCCGCTCCTGCCATCGGGGAGTGCCTGCCGATCGAGGATTGGTGGGCTCACGCCTCCTCCACTGCGGCAGGTCGGCGGAGGTGGGCGGCGCTCCGACCGGAAGGTTCAGCAACAGCGTCTCGAACAGCGTCGTCCCGGCCAGCAGGGTGACACCCATCTGCCCGAGCGGGCCGGTCGGGTTGCCTGTGGTCTTGCCCGCTTTTGCCTTCGGGTCGCCCACGGCACCCGTTTTGATCGCCGCGGTGTCCCAGCACTGTGTATGCAGCAGCCAGTGCGCCGCCTGCGCCGGAGTCAGCGAAAAGGCATCGCCTTCCGTGCGCGACGCGAACAGCGGCACATTGTTTCCGGTGGCGGCAGTCGCGACAATCAGGGCGGCGTTCTTCGTCTCGTCCTTCGCGCTACGCAGGCCACCGACCTGACCGAAGGGCTGCACCGGATCGAAAAGGTCGAACCGTTCACGGTGCGCGTCCAGATACGCCTCCAGCCTCGAACGCTGTTCCGGTGACCAGCGTCCGGTGGAGAACCAGCTCATCCACTCACGCTCATCGGCCGGCCTGCCCAGAGCGTCGAGGATCACCGGCAGCAGAACCTGCCGCATCACGGCCGGCCTCTGGGTGGGGAGTTGCACCACGAGGTCGCCGAACTCGTGTGCCTCCAGCAACGCGGTACGCAGCGAGCGCTCCTGCGCTACTCCCCCTGCGGCCGGCGGTAAGAGCAGCCATGGATCGTCTGTCAGAAAAAAGCCATCAGCCATCGGTCCCCCCTTTGATGAAGCTTCTTTGTTTAAGCTAGCAGCAGTGCCGAGGGGGGCACATGCTTTCTCCTCAAACAGGTGCGACAATCCGGCCGTTGACCCCAACCCTCGGGCCGTGACGGCCCCGGGCCCGGGGATGATCCCCTTCTGTGTTTGCCCAGCGGATCGGGACCCGCCTCGACCCCGCGCCACGCGGGGCACCGGGCCGCCGGGCGCCAGCCCGGCGGCTCACCGCACCCCCGCACACCGTGCGACAGGCCCCGGAGTGTCTACTCCTGCCGGAGCCCGAACTCGTCGTCGTAGGACACCGTGAGGTCACCCAGCCGGGCCCTGCGTGAGGCGTCCAGCACCAGAGCACGGCTGTGACGCAGCCACGGATGCCCGTGCCAGCCGGGCAGTGGCTGCAACTGCGCGGCCGCTTGCGTCAGCTTCGGCGGCAGACGCACCACCGAGCCCAGCACCTCCTCCAGCACCTCCGGCGCCACCTCACCATTGACGCTCAAGGCCCGTCCCGCCAGCGTCCTGAAGACCGCATCGTCCTCCTCCTGGACCACCAGGACGACCTCGACGGATTCGTCACCATCACGCACCGCGGCCTGCAGTGAGTCCTCGTTGCTGCCCGCGGTGGAGCCGCCGTAGTGCAGACCTGCCAGCGTCCGCTTCTCGTGCTCACCGGGCGCGGTCAGCAGGAACTGCCGTGCGTTCTCGGCACGCGTTCGGTCCCTGTTCTCCTGCTCCCCGCTTGCCTCTTCGCCGGCCTCCCGCCACATCTGGGGCAGCAGCGACGCATCCGCCCCATACACCCTGGCCACCAGCTCAGGCACGTCGCCTGGAACCGACCACACCTCACCCGCGCCGGGCAGCACCGCTGCGGTGCGCAGCAGCAGATGGCGCCCGTAGATCATCTCGCTGGCGAACGCGAACGCCGGCTCACGGCCTTCACGCGGCTCGAACCCGGTGAGGAACACCTGCGGCACGCGCAGTCTGTCCGGACGCCAGGTGTCCTCATGCCGGTGCAACCGGCCGATGCGCTGCAACAGCAGGTCGACGGGCGCCAGATCCGTGACGAGCAGGTCGGCATCGACGTCGAAGGACTGCTCAGCGAGCTGAGTCGCCACCAGGATCAACCGGCCATCCCTGGCCCGCGGTGTGCGCGGACCCAGCAGGCGCAGGCTCTCCTCCGTCAGATCGGCGCGCCGGGCCACGGTGAAGCGAGCGTGCAGAAGCCGCACTTCGTCCCTGCCGAACCGCCCGCGCAACTCCTCATAGAGGCTCTGTGCCCGCGCAACGGAGTTACGGATGACCAGCGCGGTTCCCCCGTCGGCGAGCTCGCTTGCCAGCAGGTCCCCTACCCGCGCATCCGCCTCGCCCTGCAACCGTTCGCGCTCCTGACGCGAACGATGTGCACCGGGCACCGCCTCGGGCACGATCCGCACCCGCACGCCGAGGTCCTCGCGCCAACTGCCGGTCGCATCCATATGGATCTGCGGCTCCCCCGAGGCCGGCAGCCATGCAGCCGTGACGCTCGGGTACCCCGACGGCACAGGCACCTGAACCCGGAGCTCCTCCCGTGAGGCCGCACCGGCCAGATACGCCTCGACCAGCGCCTGGCGCTGCGCGGGTGCCAGCGTCGCCGACAGGACGAGCACCGGCACCCCGGCCTGACCCAGCCAGCGCAGCGCCTCTTGCAGAAACTGGCTCATGTACACGTCGCACGCGTGCACCTCGTCCAAAATCACGACCTTGCCGGCCAGACCCGCCATGCGCAGCATCACATGCCGTGTACGGGTAGCCGCGTACAGAAGCTGATCGACCGTACCGACCACGAACGGGGCCAGCAGCCCGCGCTTCGATCCCAGAAACCACTCCGCGGGCGCCCGCCGCTCCGGCACATCACGCGCCTCGGACTCGACTCCGTACGGGTCGTCCTCCAGCCCGAACTCGTCCACCCCGCAAAACGCCTCGTCCGCATACGCGCCGGCGTCCTCAAGCAGAGCTTTCCACTCCCGGTTGAACGCCCTCTTGCCGTGCAACAGCACTACCCGGGACGCCAGGTTCTCGTCGACCGCCTCCAGCCACCGACGTGTACGGGTGAACATGGGATCACTGGTCGCCTGGGTCGGCATTCCCACGAACACGCCACCCGCGCCGAACCTGGCAGCCAGGACTTCCGCCGCAGACTGAGCAGCCTCCGTCTTGCCCTCACCCATCGGCGCTTCGACCACCACGATCCCCGGACTGCCCATACGGCGAACCGCCTCGCCCACCATGACCTGCGAGGGCCGCGGCGCATACCCGAACCGGTCCCGGAACGCCTCCGGCCCCGGCACGGCCAAAGCACCCCAACCGCCCTGCAACCCCAGAGCCAGCCACGCCGACGCCGCCCGCTCACGGGAAGCATCCAGACTCACCAGCCGCAGATCGTCCACACCCACGAAGAACCGCTCATCACTGGCAATCCAGTCCGCCATCACCACCAAGCCGCTGAGCTGCAACTGAAGCGCCCTGGACGGAACCACCACGGGCTCCACCTCGCCGAGGCCCCCGAACCCGATCTCCTGAGTGAACACATCAAGCACAGCCTGCTGGACCTGACGCCACGTTCCCCTCCCCCGCAACTGCCCCTTCGCCTGACGCGGTTCCTGCACATCCCGCAGCGAAGGGAACGCACCATGGTGCCCAGCCACCAGCGGCCACACCCAGTCCAGCTGCCTCACATCCCAACCGGCCCCGGCCAGCACCTCCCGCGTCATCAACCCACCCGCCCAGTCGTGACGCCACCGCCTCTGCTGCTTGGCCCCCGCCACAGCAGCCGACTCCACCCATGTCAGCCCCAACCTGCGCACAGCCTCCGCGCCCTCGGGCCACAGACGCTGATGCGCCGGCGTCGCCTTCCCGCAGTCGTGAACTCCGCACAACCAGACGAACAACCGCCGCCCGCGCCCCGGCCCACCCGCGACCTCATCCAGCGCCAAGCACGTCGAACGCGCAAGGAAGCCGTCCCACAACAGCTCCGCAACCGCCGCAGTATCCACAAGATGCGCAAGCAGAAGATTCGTTGTACCCCCTGCCCGCCCCCGCGACTTCCCCCACAGCGTCTCCAAAGCCCGCACCACAACCGGCCCGTAACGCTCACTCAGCTCCCGAACATCCACCATGCCCCCGCCTGCTTTCAGAACTGAGCACCAGACCCTAAAACCCACCACTGACAAGATGACTTGACCTGCGGAAACAACCAGAAAGCTGCGCGCGGTTCGACAGAACATCCCCGCAGGTACGGGGCCGACCGCAGCGGTACGACGTCGACTCATACCGAGAAGCGCGCCCATTGGGCGCGAGGTCGACGCTGCGCCGCCTCTGCGGACCGGAGCATCCCCGCGGGTGCGGGGTCGACGACCTTGAAGCGGTGCGACCGGGTCCCGCCCGGGGAGCATCCCCACGGGTGCGGGGTCGACGTTGATGGTCGGCTTGATCATCACGGACAGCACGGAGCATCCCCGCGGGCGCGGGGTCGACGTGGTGTCCTGCACCCGGGTGAGGCGTCCGGCCGGAGGATCCCCGCGGGCGCGGGGTCGACTCGTCGTGCTCCTGGAGGAAGCGTTGCACGTTCGGAGGATCCCCGCGGGCGCGGGGTCGACAGCTCCGGCACGTCCAGGTCCGTCGGCGTGAACGGAGGATCCCCACGGGCGCGGGGTCGACTCGTTGATCGGGGTGTAGCTCCGGCCGAGGTCCGGAGGATCCCCGCGGGCGCGGGGTCGACGGGTTCTCCCTGCGCCTGCCCTTTGACCTGCCGGGAGGATCCCCGCGGGCGCGGGTCGACCCGGGCTTGAGCATCACGGTGGCGCGCAGCGGCGGAGGATCCCCGCGGGTGCGGGGTCGACCGTGGCGGGGGACAGCAGGATCTGCCAGGCCTCGGAGCATCCCCGCGGGTGCGGGGTCGACGCCTGATTCCCGCCGCCCGCCGTCGAATGCCGCGGAGGATCCCCGCGGGTGCGGGGTCGACTGCTGGAGGCGGAACGGCGCCGGAACACCGAGCGGAGCATCCCCGCGGGTGCGGGGTCGACGGCGCGGGTGTCTTGACGGTCACCGTGCCGGTCGGAGCATCCCCGCGGGTGCGGGGTCGACCTGGAGCTCGCCGCCCACGTCGTCGACCTCACCGGAGCATCCCCGCGGGTGCGGGGTCGACCTGAAACGGGCGGCGACCGCTTGGGCTTCCTCGGGAGCATCCCCGCGGGTGCGGGGTCGACAGGCAGGCGCGCAGCGCACGAAGGTGCAGCACAGGAGCATCCCCGCGGGTGCGGGGTCGACAGCGGCGTGCCCGGCCGCCACTTCGTCGCGTACGGAGCATCCCCGCGGGTGCGGGGTCGACCGCGCGATCCGGTCCTGGGGAGTCCCCGACTCCGGAGCATCCCCGCGGGTGCGGGGTCGACGCCGCTTCCCAATCCGCAACGTGGCTCTCCCACGGAGCATCCCCGCGGGTGCGGGGTCGACTGCATCGTGCGGGGGATGATGTACCGGTAGTGCGGAGCATCCCCGCGGGTGCGGGGTCGACGTCGGCAAGGGCGAGGCGCTCGCGAACGCACAGGGAGCATCCCCGCGGGTGCGGGGTCGACACTTGCTGAGCTGGGACTTTACCGGGCCGGGTAGCTGTTTTCATTCAGTTGATTTCTCTCGG
>NZ_JBHWZP010000083.1:16112-32104 GCF_042728395.1 Streptomyces sp. NPDC060205 | reverse complement strand
CCCCCACCGGCCGTCAGCCAACCGCACCGCCCCACCACCGGCCCGCAGCCGACCGCATCGTCCTGCCCCCGGAGGGGCGCGGGGAACTGCGCGACCAGCCCCCACCGGCCGTCAGCCGACCAACCACCGCAGACCGGGGCCGGGGCGCAGCCCAGCTCTGTAGGGGCGCGGGGAACTGCGCGGCCAGCCCCGCCGGGCCGCAGCCGGGCACGCGCCCGCGTGCGAGTGCGTCAGTCGGTCTTCACCGTGACCGCGCCGCTCACGATGTCCTCCTTCGCCTTCTCCACCGCCTCCACGACGTCCGTCATCTCCTTGTACTTCGGGTTCGAGTCGGCGAAGCCCACCCCGCCCGACTTCAGGTCGCCCCGGTGCTCACCGGACAGCGGCTTGCCGTCCACGACGGACTTGGTGACCTCGTACACCGCGCCGCCCACGTCCTTGAGCGCGGATCCGAGGATCCATTCCTTCGACGCGGCGAGCGCCTTCTGCTTGTACTGGTCCGAGTCCACCCCGATCGCCCAGACCTTCTGCGCGGCGGCCTCCTGGATGACGCCCTGGCCGGACAGGCCGGCCGCGTGGTAGATCACGTCGGCGCCGGCCTCGACCTGCCCGCTGGCGGCCTCCTTGCCCATGCTGGGGTTGGAGAACCCGCCGTCCTCGGGCTTCTCGGTGAGGTACCGCTTCTCGATCTCGATCTTCGGGGAGACGGACTTGACCCCCTGGACGAAGCCGTCCTCAAACTTGTGGATGAGCGGGATGTCCACCCCGCCGATGAAGCCGACGTGGTTCTTCTTGGTGGCCTTGGCCGCGGCGACACCGGCGAGGTAGGAGGCCTGCTCCTCGGCGAAGACCATGTCGGCGACGTTCTTCGCCTGCACCTGGGCGTCGTCGATGACGGCGAAGGTGACCTTCGGGTACTTGGCGGCGACCTCCTTGACCGCCGGGGCGTAGATGTAGCCGACGCCGACGATGGGGTTGTAGCCGGCCTTCGCCATCTGGGTCAGCCGCTGCACCTTGTCGGCGTCGGACTCGCCGTCGCTCGGCTCGATGTCGTTGCCGCCGATCTTGAATTCCTTGCGGGCCTTCTCGAACCCGCTGTAGGCGGCGTCGTTGAAGGACTGGTCTCCGCGTCCGCCGATGTCGTAGGCGAGTCCGATGCCCTTGCCCTTGTAGCCGGATCCGGAGCCGGACTCGGTGTCGCCGCCCGACGACTCGTTGCTGGTCTCACCGCAGCCGGCGGCCGCGACGACGACGACCGCGACGGCGACAGCGGCTTGAGAAAGCCTGGTTCTCCGAGAAATCCGACGCATGAGAGTGCACCCCTTACATTCCCCAACGGCGCCGTTGCCGACGCTGACTGCGGCGCACAGTAACGCGCGTAGAAGGGGAGGGGAACGGGGTTCATCACTGCCGTTATCGATTCGTGCCGACGGCCGGTTACGAACGCCCGCCGCCGGTTACGTACGAGTGACACAAGGGGACGAAGGGGTGCCGAACGGGGCACCCCTTCGCTCGTGAACCACCGGCTGCCGGGCGTCGCTTCGTCAGCCGCGCGCCTGGAGGAGGGCGGCGGCCGTGAACAGCTCGACGCCCACCGTGATGGCCGACTCGTCGGCGTCGAAGTCCCCCTGGTGCAGGTCGCGCACGGTGCGCTCGCCCGGCGTACGCACCCCGAGCCGGGCCATCGCGCCGGGCACGTGCTCCAGGTACCAGGAGAAGTCCTCACCGCCGAGGCTCTGCTCGGTGTCCTCCACGGAGTTCGCCCCGAGCCGGGCGGTCATCGCCGCGCGCAGCAGATCGGTGGCGCCCGGTTCGTTGACGACCGGCGGCACCCCGCGTACGTAACTGATCTCGGACTTGGCGCGGTGGAGCGTGGCGACCTCGTCGATCGCGGCGTGCACCAGATCGGGGGCGGCGTGCCAGGCCGCGAGATCCAGGCACCGTACGGTCCCGGAGAGTTCGGCGTGCTGCGGGATCACGTTGCAGGCGTGCCCCGACTCGATGCGGCCCCAGGTCAGGGAGAGTCCGGAGCGGGCGTCGACCCGCCGGGCGACGACGGCCGGCACGTCGACGGCGACCCGGGCGGCGGCGGTGACGAGGTCGGTGGTGAGGTGCGGCCGGGCGGTGTGTCCGCCGGGGCCGTCCAGGGAGACCTCGACGCGGTCGCAGGCGGAGGTGATGGGCCCGTACCGCAGGCCGATGCGTCCGGCGTCGACCCGCGGGTCGCAGTGGACGGCGACGATGCGGCCGACGCCGTCGAGGCCGCCGTTCTTGATGACGTCGGGGGCGCCGCCGGGCAGTACTTCCTCGGCGGGCTGGAAGATCAGGCGTACGGCCCGGTCGAGGAGGCCCCGCTCGTGCAGGTCGGCGAGGACGAGCGCGGCGCCGAGGACGACGGTCGTGTGCACGTCGTGTCCGCAGGCGTGGGCGCGGTCGGGCACGGTCGAGCGGTAGGCGCAGCCGCTCTTCGCGTCCGGGATGGGCAGGCCGTCGATGTCGGCGCGCAGGGCGAGCATCGGAAGGGCGGGGTCGGGTACGCCGATGTCACAGATGAGCCCGGTTCCGGTGTCGAGCACGCGGGGCCGCAGACCCGCCCGCTCCAGCCGCTCCTTGATCGCGGCGGTGGTGCGGAACTCGTGGTTGCCCAGCTCCGGGTGCATGTGCAAGTCACGTCGGAACGCGACGAGTTCGGCGCGCAGCTGCTCGGACAGCACACCGGGAAGCGCCGCCCCCTCGGACAGCTCTTCCCCGATCGGACTTTCCCCGGACGAATCGGCCTCGGACTCTTGCGACATCAGTTGGTTCACCCTCTGAAGGGTAGGGCGACGCGACGACCAACTGCCCTGCGATCAACAAAACTTCAACGCGTTCGGGGCAGAAAATCTAGCCGCGTGGCGCATACAGATGGACTGGCTTGGGTAGACTCACCCGGCTTTTTGGACCAGCGGCTCCCACGCCTGCCCAGGCGGATACCGGATCCGGCCTTCCTTGTGGGAAAACCTCCGAGCGGCGGCGCCCATTCCCGGGTCCCCGGAAACAGGCTCTCTACGCATACCACGCATACGGGTGCGTGATCGGTTGCGTTCAGCTGCCGGACACCCTGCCGTACGGGCCCGCGTACGCCCCTCAAGCGGCCCTGCTCGTCCGGCGGCCGTGATCGCCGGGTGGGCGTGATCGTCAGGTGGCCGTGATCGCCGACAGCCGGTGGGCGTCGCGGGCGGTGTCCGTGACGCCCGAGAGGAAGCCCTGGGCCCGCGGGGAGGCGTTCTCCGTGAGCCAGGCCGGGTCGATGTCGAAGACGGCGACCTTGACGTCCGTGCCGGCCAGGGCGAGCGGCAGGGTGTGGACCACGGTGGAGGGGAAGCTGAGGATCGTGCGGCCGATGGGGCCCCGGCGGGCGATCAGCTCCAGCGGAAGGTCCGGGCGGACGATCTCCAGGCCGGTCTCGACGGCCAGCCGGTGCAGCTTCTCGGGGCTCTCCCTGCGGTGGGCGAAGTAGCGGGTGGCCCCGTAGGTGCCGGCCAGCCCCTTCACCGCTTCGACGTAGCGGTCGGGGTCGACGACCCCGGTCTCCACGAGGGACGTGCCGACCAGGTCTGCGCCCTTGGTGATGCGGGGCGGGCCGAAGCGGGCCCGGGTCCACGCGAAGTCGTTGGCCGAGACGTCGACGCCCTCGGGCGTCTCGTCGATCGGCATGGAGGAGAAGATCTCCACCCGGCGTCCGGCGCCGGGGGTGAGCCGGCGGCGGGCCCGGGCCGAGACCGGTGCGAAGACCAGGTCCCGGGCCCCGGGGCGCCCGCCGCGCCGGTGCCAGCGCACCAGCCGTTCACCGCGCGCCAGCTGGGAGACGAACTCCATGGTCGCGGTCCCGTCGTCCACGACGACGAGGTCGCGGGCACGGGTGATGGTCAGCAGCAGCTGCACGTACCGCGAGAAGGGGTCGCCCATCACGATGCGCCGTGCGCGCCGCAGCAGCGGCGCGAGTCCGCCGACCGTGTGGAAGGGCGCGGTCGTGCCGCCCCGCGCCTCCTCCCAGCGCACGTCGTACCCCTCGTCCCTGGCCAGCTCCGCCATCCGCCTGAGCTGCCCGCGGGTCATCGGGTCGGTGGGCGACAGGACGACGAGGGTGAGGCCGGTACCGGCCTCCCCGGGCCGTGCGTCACCGGTCCTGCCGGGCCTGCCCGACCCGCCGGGCCTCCCCGAGCGGCCGAACCTGCCCGTTCCGCCGGGCCGGCCGGCTCCCAGTTCCGGACCCGGGGGTCCGGAGGTCTCGCCGGTGCTCCTGAGGGCCGCGGCCTTCAGGGCGTGCGCGTGCGCCCACTCCAGGACGTTCAGGAGCTGCACCGGGCTTTCCACGAAAGCCAGCGTGGCGGGTGACTGGGGGCCGGTGGACCCGGCGCGGGGACTCATCGACGTACGACCGTCGCTTCCCTGGAATCGGAAGGGGTGCCAGCAGTGACGAAGGGTGGAGCGTGTGTCAGACGGCGACGGGCTCGCCCGCGGCGGCGGCGATCTCGGCCTCGGCGACGACGCCCGAGACGCGGCGCAGCTTCTTCATCGGGCCCAGCTCGGACTCGTAGACCTTCTTGACGCCGTCGCCGAGGGAGGCCTCGATGGTGCGGATGTCGCGCACCAGGCGGGTCAGGCCCTGCGGCTCGACGGAGGCGGCCTGGTCGGAGCCCCACATCGCGCGGTCGAGGGTGATGTGGCGCTCGACGAAGGTGGCGCCGAGGGCGACCGCGGCGAGCGTGGTCTGCAGGCCCGTCTCGTGACCGGAGTAGCCGATCGGGACGTTCGGGTACTCGGCCTGGAGGGTGTTGATGACGCGGAGGTTGAGCTCCTCGGCCTGCGCCGGGTAGGTCGACGTGGCGTGGCACATCAGGATGTTGTCGCTGCCGAGGACCTCGACCGCGTGGCGGATCTGCTTGGGCGTCGACATGCCGGTGGAGAGGATGACCGTGCGGCCGGTGGCGCGCAGCGAGCGCAGCAGCTCGTCGTCGGTCAGGGAGGCGGAGGCGACCTTGTGGGCCGGGACGTCGAACTTCTCCAGGAAGGCGACGGCCTCGGTGTCCCACGGGGAGGCGAACCAGGCGATGTTCTTCGACTTGGAGTACTCGTCGATCTGGCGGTACTCGTCCTCGCCGAACTCCACGCGGTGGCGGTAGTCGATGTAGGTCATCCGGCCCCAGGGGGTGTCGCGCTCGATGTCCCACTGGTCGCGCGGGGTGCAGATCTCCGGGGTGCGCTTCTGGAACTTCACGGCGTCGCAGCCGGCTTCGGCGGCGGCGTCGATCAGCTTGAACGCGTTCTCCAGGTCGCCGTTGTGGTTGATGCCGATCTCACCGACGACGTAGACGGGGTGGCCGGGGCCCGCGGTCTTGGAACCGAAGGTGCGCAGACGGGAGTTGGAGCTCATGGCGGGGAAGTTCCTTACTTGTCGAGGGAATCGAGAGAGGGGCCGAGGATCCAGCTGGCGATCTCCCGGATCGCGCCGTCGCCACCGGGGACGGTGGTGACCGCGCGTGCGGCGCCGCGTACGACGTCGTGGGCGCTCGCGACCGCCACGGGCCAGCCGACGAGGGCGAAGCACGGGAGGTCGTTGACGTCGTTGCCGACGTAGAGCACGCGCTCGGGCGCGATGCCCTGTTCCTCGCACCACTGCTTCAGTGCGAGGTCTTTCCGGTCGATGCCGTGCAGCACGGGGATCTTGAGCTTGCGTGCGCGGGCGGCGACGACCGGGTTCTGTTCCGTGGACAGGATCAGCATCGACAGGCCGCTCCTGCGGAGGGCCGCGATACCTAGTCCGTCCCCGCGGTGCACGGAGACGAACTCCTTTCCATCGGAGTCGATCAGCACCCGGTCGTCGGTCTGGGTGCCGTCGAAGTCGAGGACGACCGCGTCGATGTCCTGCGCGGTCGGGAGGGCGCCGGGCCGGTGCGCGTCGAAGAGCGGCGCGAGGGCCCGGGCGCGGGCGAGGTCGTGCGGGTCGTCGATCTCCAGGACCCGCGCGGGGTCGGTGCGCACGAGTTCCGTGCGCCCGAAGAAGCGGTGCTTGTGCTCGCGCAGTCCGGCGGCGTTCATGCAGTACGCGGCGCCGGTCTCCAGGAGGTCCTGTGGCCGGTCCTGGCGGCGCGGCCGGAAGGACTTGTCGTGGTTGACGCCGTAACCGCCGTCGGTGGCGGTGGTGTTGGCGACCGTGGTGCCGCCGCCGACGGACCGGGTCAGTTCGGTGTCGACCGCGGCCGGGTCGTCGTCGGCGTCCCGCCAGATGAAGCCGTGGAAGGGCGCCACGGTCAGCGCGGTGTCCGCGCCGTTCTCCACGACCGCGCCGGCCACCCCGTCGATGTCCTCGCGGATGATGAAGGGGCTGGTGCACTGCACGAGGAGCACGGCGTCCACGGCGGAGCCGTGCAGGGCCTCGTGGGCGTCCATGGCGTGCAGGACGGCCGCCTCGGAGGTCGCGGTGTCACCGGCGATGGCGGCGGGCCGCAGCACGACCTCGGCGCCCGCCTCCCGGGCGGCGGAGGCGATGGCCTGGTCGTCGGTGGAGACCACGACGTCCGTCACGAGCCGGGCCTCACGGCACTCGCGCACCGCGCGGGCGACCAGCGGCACACCGCCGACGGGCAGCAGGTTCTTGGCGGGAACACCCTTGGACCCACCCCGGGCCGGGATCACCGCGAGCACACGGGGCACCGCTTTCAGCCGCCCCGCTTCCGAGTTGGTCATTCGCTGTACTCCTTGGTCGACGGTCGTGGTGCCCCGAAGGGGCGCGGGGCCGTGTCGATATGCGGCTCCGCCGCGTGGGCGCGCCCAGCCACGACGAACCCGCGGGTTCAAGACGGCAGTGGGCCGCTGGGCCTCCGGCGTGGAGGAGCTCACAGCTCCCCCATCCGCCGGATGACCGGAGCCACCCGCTGCACCCCGTGCCGGTAGGCACCCCGTGCGGCGCGCCGCACGATCTGCCGCACAGCCCCCGGCTCCCGGTCGGCGTCGGGCGCCCCGGGGAGCGGACTGCCGTCCGGCGCGAGGTGGTGGCGGGCGAGGATGCCGGGCAGGTAGCCGGGCGCGGTGACAGGCGTGTAGTAGGGGGCGAGGGCGGGCAGCGTGCCCCCGGCGAGCAGAGCGGCGATCCGCTCGCGGGCCGCGTCGAAGGCCGTCTCGTACGAGCCGCCCCCGGCCGGTGAACTCCCGGCGTGCGAGCCGGTGTCGGACCCGCCGGCGGCGACACCCTGGCGGGCGACCCAGCGTTCGTCGGGTGACGGGACGTGCCCGTCGTCCAGCTGGTCCCAGGAGGCGAGGCAGCCGGAGCCCACGAAGTGGTGGTTGCCGAGCGACTCGCGCACCCCGAGGTCGGTGAGGACCACGGTGGGGATCCGCCGGTGCAGCGATTCGAGCGCCGCCGTGGAGCTGACGGTGACGAGCAGGTCCGTACGGTCGAGGACTTCGCCCATGTGCCCGTACACGAGGCGGAGGTTGGCGGGCAGGCCGCCGGGGATCCGCTCCGCGAGGCGCTGGTAGGGCTGCTCCTCGATGTGCGTGGTGTGCTCGCCGGGCTTGGAGCGCAGCTTCAGCAGGACCTCGCGGTCCGGGTGCAGCCTGGCGTGCTGGACGAGCCGGTTCAGCAGGTACGTACGGTCCTTGCGGCTCTCCGGGACGGAGGGCTGCGCGGCGAAGACGACCGTGCAGGGGTCGTGCTTCTCGTACGGGGCGCCGCCGAGGAAGGGCAGGGCGACCTCGGTCACCGAGGAGGCGTCGGCGCCCACTCCCTCGTACACGGCGGTGAAACGGTCCGCGTCCTGGCGGGAGTTGGCGAGGACGAGGTCCGCGCCGTGCCGCAGGAGCAGTCCGTCGGCGAGCTTCTCGTAGACGACGCCGACGTAGCCGGTGACGACCACGGGCCGCTTCGTGCCGCCCGTCGCCGCGCGCTCCCGCCACTGGTGGGAGAGCCCGTGCAGCATCGCCTGGACGCCGCCCCCGACGAGGGACAGCACGAGGACGTCGTACGCGGCCTCCTCGCGGGCCATCTCCTTCAGGAACTCGACGGAGGTGACCTCCCGCAGGGAGTCGGCGCGCACGCCGACCTCTTCGAGCTGTCGGGCGGTGGGGGTCGCACGGCCCCTCAGGAGGTAGCCGTCGAGGCTGATGTCCGAATCGGCCGGTGCGATACGGTTCGCGGTGAGCGCGCCCCATTTCCACCGGGTGTCGGAATCGGCGAGGACGGCCACTCGCAGGGACTTCGTGGTACTTGCTGGCACACCGAAGACGCTAGGAAGCGATTCCGATCACCGGCCCAACCGAAATACAACAAAGGGTTAACAGCACACCGCCGAATGGCGTTGCGACCCCGGATACGCCCGCAATAAGGCCCGGTTCACCATTCCGCCACGTGTCGTTCACCTGACATCTCACCGGCGGTCAAGACGAATGCCGGGCCGCCGCCTAACGTCACGTGGGTGGTCAAGCTCTCCGTCATCGTGCCGTTCTACAACGTGCAGCAATATGCGCCCGACACCCTGAAGAGTCTGCGTGCGAACGCACGCGACGACTTCGAGTTCATTCTCGTCGACGACTGTTCCCGCGACGAGACGCCGGACATCCTCGCGCGCGCGGAGCGCGAGCTCCCGGGCGCGGTGCATGTCAGACACGAGCAGAACGGAGGACTGGCCACCGCGCGCAACACCGGCATCGACGCGGCACAGGGCGAGTACCTCACGTTCCTCGACGGGGACGACTGGCTCGCCCCCGGCTATTACGAGCAACTGCTCGCCTCCATCGAGGGGTTGGGCTGCGACTTCGTGCGCACGGACCATGTCCAGTGCACCGCGCGGGCCCGCACCATCCACCGGGTGCCGTACGGCAGGCGCGGTGTCGTCCTCGATCCGCGCGAGGCGATCCTGCCCGCCGACCGCTCCACCTCCGTCGACTACGCCTATGCGTGGGCCGGCATCTACCACCGCAGGCTGGCCGACCGGGGCCTGCTGCACTTCACCGACGGGCTGCGCACGGCCGAGGACCGGCCGTGGATCTGGAAGCTGCACCGGGAGGCCGAGTCGTTCGCCACGGTGGGTCTGCTCGGGGTGTTCTACCGGCGCGGTGTCGCCTCCTCACTGACGCAGATCGGTGACGTACGCCAGCTGGATTTCATTCGCGCGTTCGACCAGGTGGTAAGTGAAACGGCACAGGACCGGGACGCGGATAAACTCCTGCCGAAGGCCGTGCGGACCTACTGTGCGATTATCTCCCATCATCTGGGATCCATCGAAAGGTTCGAGCCGCCCGTGGCACGGAAACTGAAGTCGATGAGTGCCGTCGCATTGCGGCGAATGCCGCAGGACGTCCTCGATGACGCCCTCGACTCCATGGACATACAGCGCGCGACGCGACTGCGTCGGCTGCGCCGGCGGCCGGCGCCCGCGGGGGTGTCCGCGTGAGGACCCAGATCTTCATGGCGTCGACGCTGTACGGCACGGCGACGCTCGCCGCGGCCGTCGACGCCGGCTGCTTCCGCCCCGCGGACCGGCGTGTGCTGCTGGTCTCCAACAACGCGGCGACACCCGAGACGACACCCGGCGTCGACGAGATGCCCGGCTTCACGCAGTTGCGCGGCCGGTTCGACGACGTGATCTCGTGGAACGAGACCATCTCCCCGTTCCACCCGGGCGGCTGGGCCCCGCGCCTCGACGACGTACCGCTGTGGGAGCGGCATCTGCGGCTCGCCTGGGGGCTCGGCGACGACGACGTCGAGCTGGTCGTCGAGTCGATCCAGGTGAACCCGGCGCTCGGCCTCACCCAGATCTTCACCGGCGCCCCCGTCACCGTCTACGCCGACGGCCTGATGAGCTACGGCCCGACCCGCAACAAGATCGACCCGCTGGTCGGCACGCGGATCGACCGGCTTCTCCACCTCGACCTGGTACCGGGCCTGACGCCGCTGCTCCTCACGGAGTTCGGTGTCGGACCGGAGATCGTGCCGACCGCGGTCTTCACCGACGTTCTGACCGAACTCGTCAAGACGGGCGACGAGTTGCCCGCGATCGACGAACCGGCCCTGCTGCTCGGCCAGTACCTCTCCGCGCTCGGCATCCTCACCGCCGAGGAGGAGGAGGACCTGCACGTACGCATGCTCAAGGGCGCCGTCGCGCTCGGGCACGAGCGGATCGTGTTCAAGCCGCACCCCAGCGCGCCGGCCCGCTGGTCGCGCGCCCTGGAGAAGGAGGCGACGCGGATCGGCGCCGACCTCACGGTGCTCGACACCCCGGTCCTCGCCGAGGTGCTCTACCAGCGGATGCGTCCCGCGCTGGTCGTGGGCTGCTTCTCCACCGCACTGCTCACGGCCTCCGCGCTGTACGGCCTCCCGGTCGCCCGCATCGGCACCGAACCCCTCCTCGAACGCCTCACCCCGTACGAGAACAGCAACCGCGTCCCCGTCACGATCGTGGACGCGCTGCTCCCGGAGCTGACGGACCGCACGGCGGTCACCGAGCAGCGCCAGGGCATGACGGCCGCCGAACTGTCGGAGCTGGTACGGGCCGTGGGCTTCGCCATGCAGCCCAAGATCTACCCGGACACCCGGCCGGGCGCCGAGCAGTATCTGACGCGGCGTCTGAACGACCACACCTGGCGGTACTTCAAACGACGGCGTCTGACCTCTCTGGGACTGCCCGGCGCGGTACCGGCGCAGCTCGCCTTCATCCCGCGCAACGCGACGGTCCGTCGTGTGGCCAAGCGCGCCCGATCCCTGAAGAGGGCCACTCTCGGATGAGCACCGTGGAATCCTCGCCCGCCCCCCCGACGTCCTCTCCGGGTGCGGGCTCCTCTCCCGGGGCGGGCCCCTCCACCGAGGCGGGCGACAGCGCCCCCGTCCCTCCCCGGATAGTTCCCAAGAAGCACGCCCCGCGGCTGCGCGCGCTGGACGGGCTTCGGCTGATCGCCGCGCTGATGGTCGCCGCGTACCACTACGGCGGCCGGGACGGCGAGGTGAGCGGGGCCTGGGGCACCTCGCCGCAGCTCCAGTTCCCCACCCTGCACACCTGGTTCGCATACGGCTGTCTCGGCGTGCAGATCTTCTTCGTGATCAGCGGTTTCGTGATCTGTATGAGCGGCTGGGGGCGGAGCCTGCGCTCGTTCTTCGCCTCGCGGGTCTCCCGGCTGATGCCCGCGTACTGGGCGGCGATCGTCCTCGTCACGGCGGTCTTCGCGCTGCCGGTGGTCGCGTACCACGCCGTCTCGCCCAGTGACGCGCTGGTGAACCTGACGCTCATGCAGCAACCGCTGGGCGTCGACCGGGTGCTCGGCGTCTGCTGGACGCTCTGGGCCGAGGTCCGCTTCTACGCGCTGTTCGCCCTGTGCGTGGTCCTGCCCGGGGCGACCCGGCAGCGCGTGATCCTGTTCTGCGCGGGCTGGACCCTGGCCGCGGCGATCGCCCAGGCGGCGCACGAGCCCCTGCTCGATCTGATCCTGATGCCCGAGTACGCGCCGTTCTTCATCGGCGGCATCGGCCTCTACCTCGTCCACCGCGACCGGCGCGACGCGTACGCCTGGGGCATTGTGCTCGTGAGCTGGCTGATCGGCCAGCACTACGCGGTGGCGCGGCTGTGGCACGCGCCCGACCCGCGGTTCTTCTCCGACCGCAGCTCGACCGGGATCATCCTCGTCGTCACCCTGGGTTTCGTGGCGGTCGCCGCGGTCGCGCTGGGCTGGCTGAACCGGGCGAACTGGCCGTGGCTGACGGTGGCCGGGGCGCTGACGTACCCCTTCTACCTGGTCCACGAGCACCTGGGCTGGGTCGCCATCAAGGCCTACCACCAGGGCCTGGGCCTGCCGTCGTACGCGACGGCGCTGCTGACCGTCGCGACGATGCTGGCCCTGGCCTGGCTGCTGACCCGCCTCGTCGAGGACCGGCTGACCCCGCGGCTGCGCTCGGCCCTGTCGAAGCCGCGCTGAACGTACGCCGACCGCTTCGGAGCCGGCCGGGCCGACCGGCTCAGCCGGCTCCGAAGCGTGCCTCGATCCCGGCGAGCAGCAGCCTGAGCCCTTCCTCGAACCCCTCGTCGTACCCCTCGAAGATCACCGGGCCCGCCGCCGCCGACAGGGGATGGTCGGCGAGCATCTCGGCGCGCGCGTCCATGTCGTAGCCCTCGCGGCGCTCTCCCGGCAGCGGGTAGACGCCCTGCTCCTCGGTGACGAAGCCGAGCGTGTACAGGTACGCGGTGGTGAAGGCGCGTACCCCCTGCCGGAGGGTGAACCCGGCGTCCACGAAGGCGCGCAGGTTCTCCTCCATCTGGGCGGCGTGCTCGGTGCCGGTGAAGCGTGAGCCGCTGAAGACCTTGGCCCCGTCGCGATAGCTGAGCAGCGCGGTACGCAGGCCACGGTTCGCGGCCAGCAGCCGCTCGCGCCAGTCCGCGCCCGGCGGGACCGCGGTGCCGGCGATCATCCGCCGGTACATCTCCGTCGCCATCTCGTCCAGCAGCGCCTGCTTGTCCTTGAAGTGCCAGTAGAGGGCGGGCGCCTTGACGTCCAGCTCCTTGGCGATGACGCGGAGGCTGAGGCCGTTGAGCCCGACCTCGTTCAGCAGACGCAGGGCCGTATCGGCCACCAGCGCTCGGTCGATCTTCCCTACAGCCACGCTCGCACCCTATCCGGAGGTCCTCCCTTGACAGCTTAACGCCGTTAAGTGCATCCTCGGCGCATGGAACTTAACGACGTTAAGGAGATCGCCGTGGATGCCGTCGCACAGGCCGTCGTGGACACCGCCGCCGTACCCGCCGAGACCGACGTCCTGATCGTGGGCGCCGGACCCACCGGACTCGCCCTCGCGCTCGACCTCGCCCGGCACGGCGTACGCGCCCTCGTCGTGGAGCGGTCCGCCACCCTCTTCCCCGGCTCACGCGGCAAGGGGATCCAGCCGCGCACCCAGGAGGTCTTCGACGACCTCGGCGTACTGGACGCGCTCCGGGCCGGGGGCGGCACGTACCCCGTCGGGATGATCTGGAAGGACGGGCAGCGGCAGGGCGAGCACCGGATGTTCGACGAGGTCGAGGCGACGGAGGCCGACCCGTACGCGGGCTTCGCGCTGATGGTGCCGCAGTGGAGGACGCAGGAGATCCTGTACGCGCGCCTGACGGAACTGGGCGGCGGCGTCGCCTTCGGCCGGGAGCTGGTGGGCCTCGCCCAGGACGCCGACGGAGTCACTGCGAGCTTCGCCTCCGGCACCCCGGTGCGCGCCCGCTACGCCGTCGCCGCGGACGGCGGCCGGTCGGCCGTGCGGCGCGCGCTGGGCATCACGATGACCGGCGAGACCGTGGACCCCGCTCCGGCGCTGGTCGCGGACATCCGCGTCACCGGCCTCGACCGCGACAACTGGCACTTCTTCCCGCCCACCGACGCGGGCCCGGGCCTCCAGGGCGGCTTCCTGGGGATCTGCCCGCTCCCGCACACCGAGGACTTCCAGCTGGCGGCCGGTTTCGCGGACCCGGCCGCCGAGCCGGACCTGTCCCTCGACGGCATCCGCAAACTGGTCGCCACGCGCACGCATCTGTCCGCGGACGATGTGACCGAGGTCCGCTGGGCCTCCGAGTTCCGGCCGCGGGCAGCGATGGCGGACCGGTTCCGGGACGGGCGCGTCTTCCTGGCGGGCGACGCGGCCCACGTCCACTCGCCCGCGGGCGGCCAGGGCCTCAACACCAGCGTCCAGGACGCCTACAACCTGGCCTGGAAGCTCGCGGCCGTACTGCGGGGCTCCGCCCCGGCCGCCCTCCTCGACTCGTACGAGGAGGAGCGGATGCCCGTCGCCGCGCAGATGCTGGGGCTGTCCACCGGCGTCCACCGCGGCGAGGTGCGGCGCGGCGCGGCCACCCAGCAGCTCGGCCTCGGCTACCGCGGCTCGGCTCTGGCGGTGGAGACGCGTACGGACCTGCCCGAGGAGGCCCTGCGCGCGGGCGACCGCGCACCGGACGGCACCCGGGCCGGCACGCGTCTCTTCGACGCCTTCCGGGGCCCGCACTGGACGCTGCTCACGGTCGGCGGCACGGACACCGAGGCCGAGGTGCCGGACCTCCCCGGCGTCCGCACGGTCCGCTTCCCCGCGTACGAGGCCTATGGGACCGGGGTGTTCCTCGTCCGCCCCGACGGTTACGTGGGCTGGGCGGGCGAGTCGGCTCGGGGACTCGCCAAGTACGCGGCGGGCGCGGGCGTCCTCTAGGACGGCTTCCGGGGGACCCTCAGACGGAGCTGGCGAGCGACAGCTTCACGGCGAAGCCCAGGAAGAGCGCTCCGGCGGCGGAGGTGGCCCCCGCGGAGAGCCGCCTGCGCCGCTTGAACGCCGCCGCCAGTTTCGTCCCGCCGAATATCAGGGCGCTGAGGTAGAGGAAACTCGCGACCTGGGCGAAGGCGCCGAGCACGACGAAGGAGAGGGCGGGATACGCGTAGCCCGGATCCACGAACTGCACGAAGAAAGCGACGAAGAACAAAATCGCCTTCGGGTTGAACAGGCTGATGACGAGCGCCCGCCGGAAGGGGCGCTCCTCTACCGCCGGCGGGGCGGCCTCCTCGGCCTCGCCCCGCTCGCGCCGGGTCCGCCACATCTGCCACGCGGCCCGCAGCATCCCGAAGGCCAGCCACGTCAGATACCCGGCGCCCGCGTACTTCACGATCCCGAACAGCAGGGCGTTGGCCTGCAGCAGGGACGCGACACCGGCCGCGGACAGCGTCATCAGCACGGCGTCGCCGCACCAGACACCGGCGGAGGCCTGATACCCGGTCCTGACACCCCGCCGCGCGGCGACGGACAGCACGTAGAGCGAGTTCGGCCCCGGCAGCAGAACAATCAGCACGAGGCCCACGAGGTAGGTGGGGAGATCGGTTACGCCAAGCATGAGAGGCAGTGTCGCATCCGGGTATGACAGCGCAGGATGGAGTTCTGCGGGATGAGACGGCCGCTCGGATGTCACCACGGCACATCGATGACCTGATCGATGAGCGGCGGGGGGTTCAAATGCGTACAACAGGTATGTGGAGATCGGTCGCGGCTGCGACGGCACTGGCGGCGCTCACCGTGCTGAGCGGGTGCACCATCCAGCCGGCGGGCCCGCCGGGCACGTCACCGGACGGGTCGCCGTCCGTCGGCAGGTCGTCGTCCGCGGGCGCCTCGCCGCCGGCCGGCCGGTCCACCGGTGACGCCAAACCGCCCAGTTCCGCCGGTCAGCCCGCGCCGAAGGTCCTGTGGTCGCCGGGCGACCGGGGCATGGACGTACGGGAGCTGCAGGCCCGGCTGCGCCAGGTGCTGTGGCTCTACGAGGGGCCCACGGGGACGTACGACGCCTCGACGGTCTACGCGGTCAAGGGTTTCCAGGGCAAGCGCGGCCTGCCGAGGACCGGCACCACGGACTCGGCGACCTGGCAGCGGCTGCTGGGGATGACCCACGAGCCGGGCAAGTGGGACCTGTACGCGTCGGGCGGCCAGCCGGCCGCGCCACCGGACCCGCGCTGTATGACGGGCCGGGTGCTGTGCATCAGCAAGACCAGCCGCACCCTGCGCTGGATGATCGACGGCCGTACGGTCTCGGTGATGGCGGTGCGCTTCGGCACGGAGTACACGCCCACCCGCGAAGGTGTCTTCGACGTCTACTTCAAGTCGCGCCACCATGTGTCGACGATCTACGACTCGCCCATGCCGTACGCGATGTTCTTCAGCGGCGGCCAGGCCGTCCACTACTCCGCGGACTTCGCGGGGACGGGCTACTACGGCGGGTCGCACGGCTGTGTGAACGTCCGGGACGAGGGGAAGATCGCGGCGCTGTTCTCGCAGGTGAGGGACGGCGACAAGGTCGTCGTCTACTGGTGAGCGCCGGACGGCGGAGAAGGTGTGCGGGCGCGGGCGGGACCGGGGGAACGTGTCCCGCCCCCCCCCTGTGTGGGAGGGGGCGTGGGGTACGGGGGGAACCCCGCGCGTGGGCCCGCCCCAGTACACTAGGGGCGCGTAGTAAATAGGC
>NZ_JBHWZP010000083.1:0-16102 GCF_042728395.1 Streptomyces sp. NPDC060205 | reverse complement strand
TGTCCCGCCCGCGCCTTGTGTGCACTGAGCCGTGAGTACGGGGGGAACCCCGGCTCGTGCGCCAGCCGATGACCAGTCGGCTCGCTTAGTACTGCGTCGGGGCGGCTGAAAACGTCACACCCGGGCGGCACACCCGCGCCGGCCGGCCGGGATCGCGGAAGATCGCAGGTCAGAAGCGGCCGGTCAGGTCCGCGAGGGCGCTGACCCGCGGGGCCGGGACGGCCTGGCCCTCGTCACCGCGGAACGTGCTCGTGTTCGTGTGGCCGCGGTCGTCACCGGCATGGCCACCACCGTCGCCCTTGCCGTCACCGTGGCCGCCGCCGAAGCCGCCGTCGTCTCCGCCGCGGTCGTCGCCCTTGCCGTCGTCGTCCTTGCCGTCGTTGCCCTTGTCCGGCCCCGAGTACCCGGAACCGGGGTCGTTCCAGTCGTCGTCGGAGTCGCGGTGGTTCCAGGTCCTCAGGACGCCCCTGCAGTACTTCTGCACCTGCTCGGCGCCCCGGGCCGCGTCCTCCAGGGTGCGTCTGCGCCCGGCGTCGAGGTCCTTGCCGTCACGGATGTCACGGCAGGCCGAGGCGATCCTGGCCCACCGCTGGCCCTGCCGGTTCTGACGGCCGGGGTCGTCGGAACCGGGCTGCGCGCCCGTACCCGCGCCCTCGGACACCTCGCCGCTCGGGGCGGAACTCCCGCCGGTGGGCGCGTCTGCGCCGCCCTCGGGCCGCGGGTCGTCGCCCCGGCGGGTCGTCCCGGGGGACGGTGTGCGCAGCGGGCGGTCCTGCGTGACGTCGGCCGTCGCGGAGGTGCCCGGTTCCGGTCCGCCCCCGCCGAAGGCCAGGACACCGGAGGTGGCGGCCACGGCGACCCCGCCGATCATCCCGGCGGCCAGCGCGGCGGCGAGGCCGAAGCGCACCGGGCGGCTCCAGGGCGAGCGGGCGCGGTGGTCCGGGGTGAACCGGCCCAGCCGGACGAGGCCCGCGTCCAGGGAGGCCCCCAGGGACGAGGAGGGCGCCGGGGACGGGAAGGGCGCCGCGGAGCGCATACGGGAGGGTCCGGCGGGGGCCGTCTCCTCGCCCCGGCCGAGGCGGGCCGAGCGGAAGGCGGCCAACGCGGCTTCCTCGCCCGGGAGTTCGGTGCCGCGTACGCCGGCGGCACCAGCAGCACCAGCGGCACCGGTAGGCGCGGGCTCGGCAGCGGACGCGCCCAGTTCGCCGAGCGCCTCGGCGAGGCGTTCGGCCTGGGCGCGGATGTCGGCGTCGACGGTTTCGAGCGGTTCACCGCGCAGCAGCGATTCCGCCGCGTCGCGGTCCAGCCACCGGCTGGGGGGCGTGGGATCGTCCCCCGGGAAGACAGAGCGCTCGTCGGCCATCACATGTCCTTCTGCGTACGCGAAGGCGTATGCGTCACACCGGCCGACGTCACCGCACGGGTACGCGGCTCCGTCTGCGGGGGTCTCTGCTGGGGTACCGAGGCCAGGGAGCCCACGGATTCCGGAGCGGCCTCCTCCGGGTCCGCGCCGAGCAGTTCCGCGAGGCGTTTGAGTCCGCGGTGCGCCGCCGTGCGGACGGCGCCGGGCCGTTTGCCGAGGGTGTCCGCGGCGGTCTTGGCGTCGAGGCCGACGACGACGCGCAGCACGACGGCCTCCGCCTGGTCCTGCGGGAGCTGGGCGATGAGGGAGAGGGTGCGGCCCGTGGCGAGCGCCTCGATGGCCTCACCCGCGGTGTCGGACTCGGCCGCCCGGCCGGTCAGTTCGCTCTCGTCGCCGCCTATCGCGGGGCGCCGCCCGCGCATGCGTATGTGGTCGAGCGCGCGGTTGCGGGCTATCCGGGCCGCCCAGCCGCGGAACCGGTCGGCGTCTCCGCTGAACCGTTCCAGGTCGCGGGCGATCTGCAGCCAGGCCTCGGACGTCACGTCCTCGGCGTCCGGGTCACCGACCAGCGTCCGGACATACCCCAGGAGCCGTGGATGCACGGCTCGGTACACAGTCCGGAACGCGGTCTCGTCTCCGTACTGTGCGGCAAGCACCGCGGCGGTCAGCTCCGCGTCGTCCCCCAGCACCGCGCCCCTTATCGCGCCCAGCCGGCGCCGCTCCCGCGGGCCGGGTCCTGCGTCGTGGTCCCTCGGTCGATGGTTGCGGTCCTGCCCCGCATCCGGCGCGAAATGCACGTTACGGCTTGAAACCGGGGCGCGTCCATGTCCGTACAACATGCAACTAACTCGTTGCGGAGTCAGGTGTGACACAAAACGCACCGTCGGCGCTGAGGAGAGTACGGGCCGCCGCGCGGCCCGTGCCGCGCGACGGCCGGGGCCTCTCCTGTGGGGGGTGGCGGCCCCGGCCGTTGCCATCGGCGGAGCCGGCACCCCTGCCCGTCAGCCGCTCCCGCTCTTCCTGCTCTTCCTGCTCTTCGCGCTCTTGGGGCTCTTCGCGGCCTTCGGGCTCTTCGTGACGCCGTTGCCCGGCGTCTTCGACGACTTGGCCGATTCACTCGCCTCGGCCTTCTTCCCAGTCTTCTTCTCGGCCTTTTTCTCGGCCTTCTCCGCCGCCCCGGCGCTCTTGGCGTTCTCCTTCTCCGCCGCCTTCGCCTCGGCCAGCAGCGTCGCGCAGTACGCCGTCACCTCGTCCTCGCCGCCCGCGGCCCGCACCAGCCGCTGCCAGGCGGTCGAGTCGAGGGCCTTGCCCCGGTTCTTGCCGGAGGCGTACGCGCGGCAGCGGGCCTCGGTGTCCTGAGCGGTGGAGGGCCGACCGGACGCGGACGCACCGGGTGTGCCCGACGGGACGACACCGGCCGGGACGCCGGCGCCGGGGCCGGAGTCGGCCGCGGAACTGCTCGACGGCCGCCCGGCCCCGTCCCGCCCGCCGGCGTCGTCCCGTCCGCCCGCACCCGAGCCGATGGCCGCGACGGCCACCCCGCCGAGCGTCACGCTCGCGGCCAGCGCGACCAGCGTCGCCCGCAGGGACCAGCCGCGCCGCTCGCCCGCGGGCCGCCAGTCGTCCCGCCGCCGGGTACGGGCCGCCGCGTGCGCCCCCTCGTCCCGGGCGTCCCGGAACGCGGCGAGCGCCCGCTTGTGCGCGTCGGGGTCCGCTTCCTCGCCCCGTACGGCGGCGAGCAGGGCACCGAGGTCCGGGCGGGTGCCGTCGCCCTCTCGTTCACCCATGTCCGCATCCACTTCCGCCGCCGGAGGACTGTCTGCCGTTCATCCCGACTCCCCCAGCGTCCGGGGCCCGTCTTCCGTCACACCCTCGGCTTCGAGGCGGCGGGCCAGCCGCTTCAGACCCCGGTGGGCGGCGGTGCGTACCGCGCCGGGACGTTTGCCGAGGACCCGCCCGGCCGCCGGACCGTCGAGACCGACGACGACCCGCAGCAGTACCGCCTCGGCCTGGTCGCGCGGCAGGGTCGCCAGGAGTTCGAGGGCGTACTGCGTGCCGAGGGACTCCAGGGCCTGGTCGTCCGTGCTGAGGGCGGCGGGCAGGTCGAGCACGTCCTGCTGGAGTTCGGACGCCCGGGGCCGTACCTTCTGCCGGCGCAGATGATCGAGCGCCCGGTGCCTGGCGATGGTCGCGGTCCAGCCGCGGAAGCCCGCCCCGTCCCCGCGGAACCGCCCCAGGTCCCGGGCGATCTCCAGCCACGCGTCCGAGGCCACGTCCTCCGCCTCGGCGCCGACCAGGCCCCGCAGATAGCCGAGCAGTCCGGGCTGCACGATCCGGTACGCGATCGCGAAGGCGTCCTCGTCCCCCTGCTGCGCCCGCGCGACGGCCAGACCCAGCTCCCCGTCGGACGACCGCACGCGGCGGGACTCCCCTCCCTGGCCTGACACTGCCTCGTTCGCACCGGTCCGGACCGGCGTGACGGGCCTTCGTGGCCGCACGCGGTCGCGCACCCTCAAGGTCATCTGCGCCGGGCGGCGCGGAAACGTCACAGCTCGTCGCTCGCGCCGCCCGTCCCCGCGCACCCGGACGGCCCCGGCAGGCCGGGCAGGCCGGCCCGCGCCCGCCCGTGCAACTGCAGATAGAACGTGCGCAACGACTCCCGCTCCCCCGCCTCGAACCGCTTCACGACCTTGCCCAGCGGATTCCACACCCGCCCGTCCGGCATCCGTACGCCCACCGGCTGGCCGAACAACTCCCGCTGCCCCGGGTCGAACTCGACCCACGCGGCACCGGCCCGCCGCACCAGCACCTCTCCCGCGTACACCCCGAGCCCGAACAGCACCCGGCCCACGGCCGCGTGGTCCCGGCCGCTCCTGCGCAGTCCGTCGACGATGAAGTCGACGACGCGCAGGCTCGCGACCGAGTAGTCCAGCGGCAGCCGGTTGCGGGCCGTGACGTCCCGGACGAACCGGGCCGCGTGCTGCCGCATCCGCAGGTCGGCCGAGAGCCTGCGGGTCACGCGCGGGGGCTCTCCCGACTCCGCGCTCGTCCCCATCACCTGTGCGCCCCTTCGCTCGGTCACGTCCGGGCCGCGCGAGCCACGGCCGGTCCGCAACACCAAGCGGGCCGGATGACCCGAACATCACACGTCCCCATGGTGACAAAGGTCACGCGGCAATTCATCGGAATCCGTACAACCTTGCTCCCACCCCAAGCGTCGCACCCACTCCGGAGTGATGCACCGCACAGCCTTGCCGGGTGATGTTTCGTCCGAAGTTGGCGCTGAATAAGGAGCCACCCTTGTGACGGGTGGGTTTTTTGTGCTGCTTTTCTAGGGGTGGGGTATTTGAGTCGCCGGACGACCCATGCGTACAAACCGCTGAGTCT
Organism: Streptomyces sp. NPDC060205; assembly: GCF_042728395.1. Taxonomy (NCBI): domain Bacteria; kingdom Bacillati; phylum Actinomycetota; class Actinomycetes; order Kitasatosporales; family Streptomycetaceae; genus Streptomyces; species Streptomyces sp. NPDC060205. The sequence goes on along the minus strand of NZ_JBHWZP010000083.1, from coordinate 11,352 downwards.
GAAGCGGAGAGCGTGGCTGACGACAGGGGCCGTCGTACTGGCCGGGGCGGGCGCCGTGACGTACGCGGTCGCGAACCCCGGTGACGACCCGTCGGCGGACGCCGCGCGCAGCAAGCGGCCCGTGAAGGTCCACGAGCTCGCGATGAGCAGCGACGGCACAGGGCGCCGCGAGGTGGAGCGGACGGGCACCGCCCAGTTCTCGCTGCTCGGCATCTCCTGGGCCGGCGCGAAGGCCGAACTCGACGGCACCGCCCAGGTGCGGACCCGCGCGCTCGGCTCGGGCGAGTGGACCGGCTGGCAGAACCTGGACCTGGAGTTCCACCCCGTCGACAAGGCGGAGCCGGGCGCCAAGGAGGCGCGCGGCGCGTCCGATCCGCTGTGGGTCGGACCGAGCGACGGTGTCGAGGCGCGGGTGGTGGCGGCCGGGGGTTCGGCGAGTTCCGGGCTGCCCAAGGGACTTGAGCTGAGCCTGGTGGACCCCGGTGTGACCTCGGCCGAGGCGAGGAACGAGGCGCTGAGCACGACCAGCGGTCTCTCGATGGACAAGGCGGCCTTCGTCGCCGAGGATCCGACCGGCTCCCCGGACCCGGCCGACGCCGCTTCGGCCTCCGCGTCCCCGACGGACACGGCGGGCACGGAGCCCACGGGCACGGCCGACCCGACCGGCGCTCCCGCGTCGCCCTCGCAGAGCAGTACGCAAAGCGCCTCCGGGAGCGCGTCGGAGAGCGCGTCCGCCTCCCCGACGCCCGACCCGGTCCCCTCGCCGCCGCCGTCGACCGTGACGCAGCCGCCGATCGTCTCCCGCGCCCAGTGGGGTGCCGCCGAGTCGACGGTCAAGGATCCGCCGGAGTACATCGACAAGGTCAGCGCCGTCTTCGTCCACCACACGGTCGGCACGAACGACTACAGCTGCGCCGAGTCCCCGGCGCTGGTGCGCGGCATCATGGCGTACCACGTGCAGACCGAGCTGTGGAACGACATCGGCTACAACTTCCTGGTCGACAAGTGCGGCCGGATCTTCGAGGGCCGCGCGGGCGGCGTCGACCTGCCGGTGCGCGGCGCCCACACGTACGGCTTCAACGGCGACTCGGCGGGCATCGCCGTCCTCGGTGACTTCGAGGGCGCCGCCGCGACCTCCACCACCGCGGCGAAGGCCGCGGGCAAGCCGACCCGGGCCGCCCTGGAGTCCGTGGCGCGCGTCGCCGCGTGGAAGCTCGGCCAGTACGGCGGCAACCCGAGTGGCCAGGTCACCCTGACCGCCGCCGCCGACACGGGGGTGTGGAAGTCGGGCCAGCAGGCCACGCTGAACACGATCTCCGGCCACCGCGACGGCTTCGCCACCGAGTGCCCGGGCAAAAACCTTTACTCGAAGCTGAGCGAGATCCGCCGGTACGCCTCAAGTCCCGGCAGGAACTCCGCGGTCCCGACCGCCGACTTCAACGGTGACGGCATCAGCGACCTCGTCGCCGCCACGCCCAAGCAGGGCAGCGGCTGGCTCACCCTCGTCCCCGGCGGTCTGAACGGCCCCGTATCGGCCTCGAAGGTGAAGCTCAACCAGGGCACCGCCAACGTGCCGGGCGCCGCCGAGTCGGGTGACCAGTGGGGCGCGGCCACGGCCCTCGGCGACATCAACGGCGACGGTTACGCGGACATCGCGATCGGCGCCCCCGGCGAGGACGACACGACCGGTCACGCGGACCGCGGCGCGGTGACGATCCTGTACGGCCCGAAGTTCGACCTCGGCGCGGACACCATGGCGCTGGGCGACGACTACGAGCCGACCGGGGCGCGGTTCGGCGCGACGGTCGCGGTCGGCGACTTCAACGCCGACGGCCGGGCGGACGTCTTCACGGCGGCCACCGGCACGGGCGGCAACTGGGCGGCCCGCTTCGACGACGGCCACGAGGTCGCCGGCGACCTCACCACCACGTCCGGCGCCCTCGCGTACGCGGACGCCACGACCGGCGACTTCAACCGGGACGGCTACGCGGACGTGGCGCTCAACTACCGCGACGCGTCCGGCGCCGGCAAGGTCACCTGGTTCAAGGGGTCCAAGTCGCTGGGCCTGTCGAAGGTGTCCACGCTCTCCGTCAAGGGTGGCCGCTCGATCGCCGCGGGCGACGTGAACGGCAACGGCTACGACGACATCGTCATCGGCCAGCCGTACGCCTCCGAGTCCGGCGCGGTCTCCGGCGGCCAGGTCACGATGGTCCCGGGCACGTCGACGGGCTTCACCACCACCGGGCTGACGAAGGTCACCCAGAGCACGGCGGGGGTCGAGGGCGCCAACGAGTCCGGTGACGCGATGGGCACCTCGGTCTCCGTGGGCGACTTCAACGCCGACGGTTTCGCGGACGTCCTCACCGGCGCCCCGAACGAGGACATCACCCGCAGCGGCGCCAACAAGGCGAACGCGGGCGCGGTCTGGCTCCTCAAGGGCGCCTCGACCGGTCTCACCGGCACCGGGTCGCTCTCCTTCTCCCAGGACACGACGGGTGTCCCCGGGTCCACGGAGAAGGACGACAAGCTGGGTTCGGCCGTCTCGCTGACGGACTTCTCCGGCCACGGCCGCGCGCATCTGCTCATCGGCGCGGAGGGCGAGGACGCGTACAACGGCACGCTGCTGTATCTCCCGAGCACGGCCTCGGGCGTCTCCGTCGCCAAGTCGGCGTACTACGGCGTCACCCAGCTGGGCACGGCGACGGCCACGCGCCTGGGCCAGGTCCTGACCCCGTAGGCGGCACGCGTCGTACGCACGAGGCCGGGCCCCCCGTACACAACGGGGTCCCGGCCTCGGGTGTGTGCGGGTACGCGCGCTCAGGCGCGTCCGCGGGCCCGTCGGGAGACCACCGCGCGCAGGACGCGGCGGCCCTCGGTGGTCAGCTCCAGCGCCTGGCGCAGCCCCGCCGGGCCGTGCGCCGACACCAGTTCCAGCACGCTGACCTGGCGGCGCAGTTCGGCGGCGACGAGCGGCGACATGTCCTGCGTACGGCCCTCGCGCCGGTCGCGCGCCGAGGCCGCGCCGTCGGACTCGGCACGGGCCGTGGCGTCGAGCAGGCCGTGGATCTGGAGCGCGGCGACCGAGCAGGCGTCGGCCCACTCCCGCAGGTTCGCGGCGGTCCGCTCCGCCGGGGCCCCGCCGAGCATGCGGTGGGCCAGCGCGACGGCCTCGCCCTCGACCGACGCGGCGTTCTGCGGACCGTCGGCCACGTAGAGCTTGGCGCGCACCTGCTCGACGCACTCGCCCCAGTCCCGGAACCCCTCCTCGGACTCCGCGAGACTCGCCCACAGGGGGCGCAGGATCTCGTCGTCGCCGCCCAACAGGGGCACGCACCTGTCCAGGCACGCCAGACCGCCGGCCGCGAGACCCAGCTCGTCGGCCTGAGCGGTCAGTTCCACCAGGCTCATCACGCCTCCCTCGGTGGGCCGCCGCTGGTTGCGGAGCCCGCACTTCCCCTTACTGCGTGCACGGTGGCCGGAACGTCACAGTGCGAAGTGGCCGAAATCTACATGGGGATGACGCCCAGTCGGTCCAGGAACCGGAAGAACAGCATTTCGGCCGAGGGGTTCGCGTCCGAACTGAGCACGTCGAGGAGACGTTCCTCCGACGCGTCACGGCCCGATTCGGTCGCCCAGGCGAGGGCCCGTACGACGGCGTCGCGCGGTTCCAGGAAGAAGTCGTCGACGGCCAGCCCGTCCTCGTTCCCGCCCAGGTAGCCGGCCATCGCGTCCCTGGCCAGACAGGTCGTCCAGGCGCCGCTGTCGGGCGCCGCCGCCTCGACGACCACGCAGTCGCTGTCCATCACGTATCCGAAGAGCGCGGGCGCGCCCGTCTCCTGGGCCAGGTCGTTCATGTTCCCCACGTCCGAGGCGACCCCGTCGGGAGCGTTCGGGTACTCCCAGACCTGCCAGCCGTCGGCCGCGGTCTCGTGCAGCGTCATGCCCGCCGCGCCGGACAACGCGCGTAGCTCGGCAAGCGGCTGCTCGCTTCTGCCCACGACGAAATAACCCCAGTAGCCCATGCCGCTCCCCCCGGTGTGTCGGTCGGCCAGCGCCGAATACACCACACGGGCACAGTAGTTCGCCACCGGAACACGCAAGCCGCCAGAAACTACACGGCCACGGCCAAGGCGCCGCCACGGGCCTTCTCGTCCTGCATGCGGGTGAGGCGCAGGATCACGAGGACGGCGAGGACACCGGCGACCAGATGGGCCGCGTCCGCGAACATCACCTGGCCGACGGCGTCCCGGATCTCGTCGGGCGCCTCGGCCCTGCGGTACGTGGTGGACCCGAACCGGTCGGCGAGCAGCGCGAGGACCCAGCAGGCCCACCAGCCGTTGAGCAGAGCGTGGGACACCCGTCCCGGCGGGGCGCTCGCGTCCCAGACGTCCTCCATGATCCGGCGCGGGAACCACAGGTTGACGACGGGCACGAACCAGCTCCAGCAGGTCCAGGCGCGCTTCATCCGGTGCCCGAACGGGTCGAACACCTCGGCGTTGACCCGCGCCCGCTGGAACCAGGCCAGGAACAGGGCGATGGCCACGACGAACGCGACCGTCTGCACGACCCCGGCGACGGTGGAGACCGTGTCCGCACGGTCGACCTCCGTCATGGCGACCGCGCCGAACCCGTCACCCGCCAGCCGGTCCGCGACGTCGTACGTGAGGGAGCCGGACCAGATCGCGAAGAGATCCGTGGCCGAGGCCACCGCGACCGCCACGGCGGCGGCCTTGCCGAGCCCGACGGGCGAACGCAGCCAGGCGGGGCCGTGCGGCGCGTCCAGGGGCGTACCGCCGTACGCGCCCGGGTGAACGGGCACGGCGGGCGGAACGGGCCGGGCCGGGGCGCCGGCGCAGTTCTGGCAGTGGGTGCCGCCCGGTGGCACGGCGGACTGACGGCATCGGGCACAGAGCATGGGTGAGCGGTCCCCCGGAGTGCGTGAACAGGGCGCGCCGAACAGCGCGCGAAGAGGCCGGGCGCGCCCTCTCCCCAGAGGCCTCGCACGGCCTGGGGAACATACGTTTCACACGCCCCGCCCGTCCACTCGGATTCCGGGGTACGCCGCTCAGTCCAGCTTCCCCGCCAGCGCCTTGAACTCGGCCCAGGACGCCGTGGGGGTGCGCGGATCCCACAGCTTCTGCGTCAGCGCCCGCAGCGGCAGCCGGATCCCCGCCGCCACCTGGGCCTGGGTCTGGGAACCCGAGAGGTCGCACCAGACGGCGAAGGACGCGCCGAGGATCTGGTCGTCGTACTCCTTGGGCACCGGGCTCGTGCCGCGCACCACGAGGGGGGTCCACTGCTCGTAGATGCGCTGCCCGGTCGGGTAGACGAAGGTGTTGGGCTGGCCGAGGACGTAGTACAGGTACTCGTCGTTGTAGTTGAGCAGCTCGCGTCCGGACCGCAGGTACTCCGTCGGCTGCCGCGCGCCGATCTCCTTGCCGGTCCAGTACGCGACCTGGATGTCCTTGTCGGCCTGGACGGTGCCCCCGGCGAAGATGCCGTCGTTCCAGGCGCGCATGGTCCGGTCGTGGCCGCGCACGGTGCCGGCCCGGTGGTTGAGCCACCCGGTCGCCAGGTCGGCGATCCCCGCGCCGGATCCGTACGCCTTCGTCGCGGCGGCGGCGAGCTGCGGGTACGAGGCCGCCGGGTTCGCCACCGTCAGCGCCTGGTACTCGTCGGCGCCGAGGTGCCAGTACGGCCCGGGGAACAGGTCGGCGTACTCGTTCAGCAGTTCGTCGACGATCTTCGCGGCAGCGGGCTTCGAGATGTCGAGCGCGCCCTTGGAGGCGACCCCCGCGGTGTTGCGGAGCTGAAGGTCCGGATGCGCCGCGATCACCGCGCCGAGGTGTCCGGGCGAGTCGATCTCGGGCACGACGGCTATGTGACGGCTCTTGGCGAGGGCGAGGATCCGCCGCACCTCGGCCTTGGTCAGATGTTCCTTCGAGACGACCTCGGGGTGCGAGTCGGAGGCTATCCGGAAGCCCTGGTCGTCGGAGAAGTGCAGCCCGAGCTGGTTGTACTTCAGATCGCCCAGCTCCCGGATCCGGTCCTCGATCCAGGCGGCGGTGAAATGCTTGCGCGCGATGTCCAGCATGAACCCGCGCTGCGGCTTGGCCGGCGAGTCGCGTACGACCCCCTCGGGCGCCGTGGCGTTCCCGTGGACCTCCTGCTTGAGCGTGCGGGTGCCGTAGAAGACGCCCGCCTCCTCCGTACCGCTGATCCGCACCCGCCCGTCGGCCACCCGCAGCGTGTACGACTCGGCGTTCGCGTCCTCGTCCGTGAGGTTCAGCCCGACGTCCCCGGCGCGCGCCTCGCCCTGCCCCGCGTACGTCAGCCCCAGCTCCTCGGCGAGCAGCCGCCCCTCGTCGGCGAGCGCGTCGTCGCCGACGACCACCCGGCCGCCCTTCGCGGGCCGCCAGCCGGGCCCGCGGGCGGCGGTGTGGTCGCGGACGGCCGGAATCGTCCGGGGCGTCCGTGACATCGGATACGTCCGACTGGGTGACGGCGTCGGGGAGGTTGCCGGTGCCAGGGCGCTCCTCTCACCGGAGGGCCGCCCGGTCGAGGGCCCGTCCGAGTCACCGCTCGGCCAGAGCCCGACGGTCAGCGCGGCGCCCGCCACGACCGCCACGACGCCCGCGCCGACCAGCAGGGGCCTCCTGTGGGCCGATGCCGACTCCTTGCGCCTACGCCCGTTCACCACAGCCCACTCACTCTCCCGATCACTGGCCCGATCACCCGCCCGAGCCCGTCCCCGTACGCTGTACCTCCGCTGTGAACCTAAGCCCCGGGGCCCGGTGCCGCTGTCCACCATCTGTCCTGAAACTCTCCCTTACGGGTGAAGTTCGGGCATCTCTCGGACAGCTACCGCCAAGCCTCGATAGCGTGAAACCACACCTCTCACTTCATCCACCTGATCCCCTGCCGAATCCCGTGTGGCGCACATCCCCGCGCCGCCGAACCGCCGAGGAACCCACGCTGCCCGCGCACCGTCCTTCCCGTCTCCCCGGCCAGGCCGTCGCCACACCGGAGCCGCCCGGGCACCGTCCCACCGGCCTGACCCGGTTCAACGCCATGCCCGCGGACGAGGCCGAGCGCGCGCTCCTCGCCTGCTGCGGCAGCTCCCACTGGGCCCGCCGTGTCGCCGCGCACCGCCCCTATCCCGACCTGGACGCCCTGCTGGCCGCGTCCGACGAGGCGGCGTACGACCTGACACCGGCCGATGTCACCGAGGCCCTGGCCTGCGAATCCCTCACGCTCCTGCCGGACGGCGCGTACTCCGCCGCGCACACGGCCCTGAGCGCCGCCCACGCGGCGTACGAGAGCCGTTTCGGCCATGTTTTCGTCATCTGCCTGGACGACACGCCCCCGGAGGAGTCCCCCGACCTGGTCCTGACCGAAATCAGCTCCCGCCTGACGAACGACCCGGACAAAGAACTCACGCTCGCGGCAGAAGAACTACGCCGCCTGGCCAGGGGCCGCCTGACGAGATCCCTGGGGACCGCAGGCACCTTGAGGGGCGCGGGGAACGGCGCAGTCTTTTAGCTTTTCGGGGGCGCGGGGAACGGCGCAATCCCTTGCCTTCAGGGGCGCGGGGAACGGCGCAATCTTTTAAGGGGCGCGGGGAACTGCGCGACCAGCCACGACGCACCAGCATCCGGCCGCCCCCGCACACCCCCACCCCCGAAGCCGCCAGGAATAGCCCATACGTACCTCTTTGCCTGCCAGTTCGATCACATCGGTAGGCCCGCCGTAAACGTTCCGACAACACGTCGCTACGATGGCCAGGGCCGGTGGACCGTACCCGGCCGGGCCAGGTCGACATCGAAGCCGGCAGGCCCCAATCCCCGCTCCCGGAGGGTTCTTCCGTGCCGGCTGGAACGCTGTACCGCGGCCGGGAAGGAATGTGGTCCTGGGTGGCTCATCGAGTCACCGGCGTCCTCATCTTCTTCTTCCTGTTCGTACACGTGCTGGACACCGCTCTTGTCCGTGTCTCTCCCCAGGACTACGACAAGGTCGTAGCCACCTACAAGACGCCGATCGTCGCGCTGCTGGAGTACGGCCTCGTCGCCGCCATCCTCTTCCACGCGCTCAACGGCCTGCGGGTGATCGCCGTCGACTTCTGGTCGAAGGGCCCGCGCTACCAGAAGCAGATGCTCTGGACCGTTGTCGGCATCTGGGTCGTGCTGATGATCGGGGCCCTGTACCCCGTCCTCGGCCACGCCGCTCGTGAAGTCTTCGGGAGCTGACGCGCAAGATGTCGAACAACACAGGCACCACCGAGAAGGCCGCTTCCGGCATCGGCCCCGTCGAGGGCGCGTCCCTCTACGACGTCGACAACCCGGCGCCGCTCATCGAAGCCCCGCGCAAGCGGACCAGCAAGACCCCGAAGTCCACCCGCGGCAACTTCGAGATGTACGGCTGGCTGTTCATGCGGCTGTCCGGCGTCGTCCTCGTCGTCCTGGTCCTCGGCCACCTGCTCATCCAGCTCGTCCTCGACGGCGGCGTCTCCAAGATCGGCTTCGCCTTCGTGGCGGGCCGCTGGGCCTCCCCGTTCTGGCAGGTCTGGGATCTGTTGATGCTCTGGCTGGCGATGCTGCACGGCGCCAACGGCCTGCGCACGGTCATCAACGACTACGCGGAGCGCGCGGACACCCGGCTGTGGCTCAAGGGCCTGCTCTACACCGCCACGGTGTTCACCATCCTGCTGGGCACGCTGGTGATCTTCACCTTCGACCCGAACATCCGCTAGGCACGGGGCTGCGAGAATCATGAAGATCCACAAGTACGACACCGTCATCGTCGGCGCCGGCGGCGCCGGAATGCGCGCGGCCATCGAGTCGACGAAGCGCAGCCGGACCGCCGTCCTGACGAAGCTCTACCCCACCCGCTCCCACACGGGCGCCGCGCAGGGCGGTATGGCCGCCGCGCTGGCGAACGTGGAGGAGGACAACTGGGAGTGGCACACCTTCGACACGATCAAGGGCGGCGACTACCTGGTCGACCAGGACGCCGCCGAGATCCTGGCGAAGGAGGCCATCGACGCGGTCCTCGACCTGGAGAAGATGGGCCTGCCGTTCAACCGGACCCCGGACGGCACCATCGACCAGCGCCGCTTCGGCGGGCACTCCCGCAACCACGGCGAGGCCCCGGTCCGCCGGTCCTGCTACGCGGCGGACCGCACCGGCCACATGATCCTCCAGACGCTCTACCAGAACTGCGTCAAGGAGGGCGTGGAGTTCTTCAACGAGTTCTACGTCCTGGACCAGCTGCTGGTGGAGGTCGACGGCGTCAAGAAGTCGGCGGGCGTCGTCGCCTACGAACTGGCGACCGGTGAGATCCACGTCTTCCAGGCGAAGGCCGTGATCTACGCGTCCGGCGGCACCGGCAAGTTCTTCAAGGTGACGTCGAACGCGCACACCCTGACCGGCGACGGCCAGGCCGCGGTCTACCGGCGCGGGCTGCCGCTGGAGGACATGGAGTTCTTCCAGTTCCACCCGACCGGCATCTGGCGCATGGGCATCCTGCTGACGGAGGGCGCCCGCGGTGAGGGCGGCATCCTCCGCAACAAGGACGGCGAGCGCTTCATGGAGAAGTACGCGCCGGTCATGAAGGACCTCGCGTCCCGTGACGTCGTGTCCCGCTCCATCTACACGGAGATCCGTGAGGGCCGCGGCTGCGGTCCCGAGGGCGACCACGTCTACCTCGACCTCACGCACCTCCCGCCGGAGCAGCTGGACGCCAAGCTCCCGGACATCACGGAGTTCGCGCGGACGTACCTCGGCATCGAGCCGTACACGGACCCGATCCCGATCCAGCCCACCGCGCACTACGCCATGGGCGGCATCCCGACGAACGTCGAGGGTGAGGTCCTGGCGGACAACACCACCGTCGTCCCGGGCCTGTACGCGGCCGGTGAGGTCGCGTGCGTCTCCGTGCACGGCGCGAACCGGCTGGGCACCAACTCGCTGCTCGACATCAACGTCTTCGGGCGTCGTGCGGGCATCGCGGCGGCGGAGTACTCGGCCACCGTCGGACACGTCGAGCTGCCCGAGGACCCGGCCTCGCTGGTCGTCTCGCAGATCGAGCGGCTGCGGGCGTCCACGGGCAACGAGCGCGTGGCGGACATCCGCCGCGAGCTGCAGGAGTGCATGGACGCCAACGTCATGGTGTTCCGCACCGAGCAGACGATCAAGACGGCCGTCGAGAAGATCGCCGAGCTGCGCGAGCGCTACCTGAACGTGTCCGTCCAGGACAAGGGCAAGCGGTTCAACACCGACCTCCTCGAAGCCGTCGAGCTGGGCAACCTGCTCGACCTCGCCGAGGTCATGGCCGTGTCCGCGCTCGCCCGCAAGGAGTCCCGCGGCGGTCACTACCGCGAGGACTACCCCAACCGCGACGACGTCAACTTCATGCGCCACACCATGGCGTACCGCGAGGTCGGCGACGACGGCACCGAGTCGATCCGTCTCGACTACAAGCCGGTCGTGCAGACCCGCTACCAGCCGATGGAGCGTAAGTACTGATGGCAACCCCGACCCTGGACAAGGCCGACGCGGCCGGCACGGCCGAGCCCGGCTTCGCCGACTCCCCGTACATCACGGCCACGTTCCGCATCCGCCGCTTCAACCCCGAGAACTCGGCGGAAGCGGTCTGGGAAGACTTCCAGCTGGAGATCGACCCTAAGGAGCGTGTCCTCGACGCGCTGCACAAGATCAAGTGGGACCTGGACGGCACCCTGACGTTCCGCCGGTCCTGCGCGCACGGCATCTGCGGCTCGGACGCCATGCGGATCAACGGCAAGAACCGTCTCGCCTGCAAGACCCTGATCAAGGACATCAACCCGGCCAAGCCCATCACGGTCGAGCCCATCAAGGGCCTCACCGTGCTGAAGGACCTGGTCGTGGACATGGAGCCCTTCTTCCAGGCGTACCGCGACGTGATGCCGTTCCTGGTCACGAAGGAGACGAACGAGCCGACGCGCGAGCGTCTGCAGACGGCCGAGGACCGGGAGCGCTTCGACGACACGACGAAGTGCATCCTGTGCGCCGCGTGCACGTCCTCGTGCCCGGTGTTCTGGAACGACGGCCAGTACTTCGGCCCGGCCGCCATCGTGAACGCCCACCGCTTCATCTTCGACTCGCGTGACGACGCCGGAGAGCAGCGCCTGGAGATCCTCAACGACAAGGACGGCGTGTGGCGTTGCCGCACGACGTTCAACTGCACGGACGCCTGCCCGCGCGGTATCGAGGTCACGAAGGCGATCCAGGAAGTGAAGCGGGCGCTGATCACGCGCCGCTTCTGATCTTCCTGTACCCAGGTACGTATGCAAGAGGGGCCCCACTCCCGCCGGAG
>NZ_JBHWZP010000082.1:0-32643 GCF_042728395.1 Streptomyces sp. NPDC060205 | reverse complement strand
ATGCTGCACTGGCTGCGGACACTGCGCGAGGACCTGGGCACCGTGCACCCCCAGCCGCAGCGTGCGGGATCGCGGGACTACCGGGAGGAAGGAGTCGACGGGCTCGCGAAGGGGCGGGCCGGGAGTCGAAGAAGGCGTGCGACGGAGCACGGACAGGAGGACGCAGAGGCGGGCACGGCTCGGCCGAGGACTGGAGGGCCAGTACCGGAGGCGGCGGTCAGGCGTCTGCGGACCGGGGACGGCGAAGGGTCAGCGACAGAGTGCGCTGCTGGTGCGCCGCAGGTCCACGTAGCGGCACACCACACCGGGGTGCGTCGTAAGCATGGTGCTCATCCTGGGGGCTGCCGCAACCGACTGTCAATGGACACCAATTGGTGTCTCATTGGGCGGGACGGCGTCCTTCGCAGTTCACAGCCTCGGACGGGCCGAAGTCAGCGTGCGGCGAGGTGCGTTGCCGCCTCGTCGGGGTGCAGCCACAGGGGACCGCCCGCCGTGTCCACCCGCACGGCCTCCGGGGGCGGCCAAGGGCCCTCGGTCAGCAGCAGCCGCTCCGGCTCGGTGAGGCTGCGGTAGCGCTCCAGCGCGTGCGCCGGAGCGAGCCGGGCGGGGGCCGCCGACAGCCCGGGGCTCAGCTCCTCGACGGCCGCCGCGTAGTCCTCGAAGGGCCGCCAGCCGGGTACGACGCGGTACTCGTCCGGGGTCCGGACGAGCAGGGTCGGCAGGGCGTACCGATGTCCGCCCTCGTCGGTCTCCTTGGCCGCGCCCGGATGCGGGGACCCGCTTCGCGCGCGGAGGACCTCGGCCACCGGACGGCGGGCCTCCAGCCGGTCGGCACGCACCTGCCCCAGAACCGCACGGGAGGCCGCGTCGACCGCCAGCCGCCGCACGTCCAGATCGCGTACGCCGCGGACCGCGGCCAGCGCCGACTCGGGGGTGTCCGCCGGTTCGCCGAGCACGAAGACGCTCTCCCGGAGCCGGCGCAGCACCCGCTCGGCCACCTCCTCACCCTGGAGGACGGCGGCCTTGGCGACGAGCGAGGAGGGCCAGGAGTCGGCCGGCATACGGCTGAGCCGCACGGGGCGCGGGGCCCGGCTGTGCGAGCTGATGTCCTCGACGTAGCGCGCGTACCAGGCCGTCTCCGCCGCCGGGTCGGGCGGCGGATCGTCGTCGTGGTCGAAGAGGATCGCGTACGCCCGCCGCCAGCGGACCCGGCCGGCCAGTGCCGCCCGCAACGCCCGGAAGACGGGCTCCGATCCCCAGGCCCAGGGGCACAACGGGTCGGTGTACTCGACGACTTCGATCGGCGCCGGTGCCAACGACCGCGCCGTCAGCGGTGGTTGCGGTTGTGGCCCGTCGGTCACGCGGCGCCTCTCCGGGCGAGCCCTTCGCCCGCTGCCGCCGCTCCCGTGGCTCCGGCGGCTCCGGCGGCGAGCAGCGAGGTGAGCGTCACGCCGCCCAGGACCGCCGCGGCACCCGCCTCGACCTCGCGCCACACATCGGGCAGCCCTGTCGCGGGGCCCGGGTAGTCGAGACCCGCCAGCGGCTCACCGCGCAGGGTGATCAGCTCGCCGTCCACGGCGCGCGTGACGTCCAGCAGGGTGATCTCCTCGGCGGCTCTGCCGAGCCAGTAACCGCCCTCGCAGCCGCGCTGGCTGCGCACCAGGCCGGCTCTGCGCAGTTCACCCACCACGGACTTCAGGAAGCGGAACGGGATCTCCTGCGAGGAGGCGATGGCTTCACAGGTGAGCGGGCGGGAAGGTTCGCGGGCGAGCTCCAGCAGCGCCCTCATGGCGTAGTCCGCCTTCGCGGAAATATGCATGCGCACATCATGCCTGAGGAGTGGGCCGACGCGGTGTGCTTCAGCGCCTTGCTTCCCACATTGCGGGAACATTGCCGCAGGTGAAAGCCAAAGGACACCTCTTGACATCCTTTTCGGGACCGCTCTAGCGTCGCCGCCATGAGCGAGCCGCTGACGACCCCCGGTGAGGGCTTCCACCCCCACCTCCACGACACCCCGGACCGGCCGACCGCACCGCTGCGCAGCCGTCTGCACCACATCCGCGCCGACTCCCTGGACGGCGACACCGCGCAGAGCGGCGGCATGCGCAGGTTCGCGGCCGTCAGCGGAAAGACCGTCGGCTCCGAGAAGCTGTGGATGGGCCAGACGCATGTGGCCCCTTCGACGGCTTCCTCCGACCATCACCACGGTGAGTCCGAGACCGCCATCTACGTGGTGAGCGGGCACCCGGAGTTCGTCTTCATCGACGACTCGGGCCAGGGCGGGGCCGAGGGCGAGGGGCCGCAGGAGGTACGGCTGCGGACCTCACCCGGCGACTACATCTTCGTACCGCCGTTCGTCCCGCACCGGGAGGAGAACCCGGACCCGGAGGACGAGGCGGTGGTCGTCATCGCGCGCAGCACCCAGGAGGCGATCGTGGTCAACCTCCCCCGGCTGTACGCGCTTTCGCCGGACGAGTCCTGAGGCGTCGAGGGTCCCGGCGCCCGGGGTGAGTCAGGCCCCGACCGGGCCGGCCGGTTGCGCACCCGCGGCCAGCAGCACGCCGACCGTCTCCGGATGGGGACCGGCCATCGCCCACTCCAGCGGGGAGCGGCCCGTGCCGTGGTCCTCGCGGAGCCCGGGATCGGCACCGTGCGCCAGCAGCGCACGGACCGTCTCGACGTGCCCCCAGCAGGCGGCCCCGCACAGGGGCGTGCCTTCGCTGCCGCGTCCGCTCTCGATGTCGGGCCGGGCCCCGGCCGCCAGCAGGCGCAGCACATTGCCGGTGGCACCGTGGACCGACGCGGCGTAAAGAGGCGTGGTGCCTTCGGTGTCGGCGGCCCCCGGGTCGGCACCGGCCCGCAGAAGAGCGTCGATCCGACCGCGGTCACCGAAGGTCGCGGCGCGGACGAGCCGCCGGGACAGCTTCTTCCGCCGCCGTCTGTTCACAGGGCTTCCGACCTCACGCCCGAACCCGAAGGGGTCTCCCCTCCCGCGCGGAACTCATGAACCACCTGAATCCGGCCGACGATGTGCGCGTTGAACTCGTCGAGTTCCTCGGCCGGAACCCACAGCTCCAGGATCGTCCGGCCGCCCGCCTGCTGGACCGGGTACCTGCGCAGGAAGTCGGAGTCGACCTCGAACCGGGTGACGAAGCCGGCGCCGTCGTGCTTGACGTTCCAGTCCCGGGCGATCCTGACGGCGTAGTCCTCGTTGAGGACCGGATAGAAGATCGGCTGCTCGGGAAGCCGCGGCGGCCAGGCACACCAGCCCAGCCCGCGGACCAGCTCCAGTTCCTTCGGACCGGTGGGGCGCCACAGGGTCGTCGTCGCTCGGAGGCCGGTCACTGGAATCACTCTCTGCGTGAGGCGGGGCGAGGGCAGCGGTTGCTGCGGTCTGCCGGGGGGCCGACGGTAGCGGCGGTTGCGGGGGGACGGCCACCGGGTTTTCGAGCGGGGCGCGTCGCGACCAGGCCGCTTGGTGACGGGTGGGTGGTGAGGAACCGAACAGGGCCCCGACCTAAAGGTCGGGGCCCTCTTCGACAGTAGCGGGGACAGGATTTGAACCTGCGACCTCTGGGTTATGAGCCCAGCGAGCTACCGAGCTGCTCCACCCCGCGTCGACATCGCCTACCGTACGCCATCATCGAGGGGCCCGATGACCACCCACCGCGGTCGTGGCGAATCCGGCGCTCGTGTGAGGGTCTGGAGGAGCCCCCGGCCGAGCCGTGAATCGGCTGACGCCGCGGGTAGTTGAAGAACGCACCCGGCCATCCGCGGGTGTGGCGGCCGCCGTCGCCTGTCTGCGACGCCGGCGGCCGCCGGCGCGAGGACTCGCGTCGTCCCCTGACGCGAGGGCCTCGCGCGGGATCGTCCTCGTGGCACTTGGGGCGCGCGGGAGTACGCCCCAACTCGAAAGGCCGCAAGGACGAGGGACCGGGGTCCGCGCAGAGCATCGCGGGATGCGGGCCCCGGTTTCCCGGTTGGCGTGGTGGTCTCTCCGGGCCCGGGGACTGGGGGCCGACTACTGGTGCCCGCGGCGGCGGGCACGGCCGGCCGCCCGTGCGGGAGCCGGTGTCTCTGTCCGAGATCTTAGAACGTGGCCGGTACGAGGCAAGAACGCGTTTCGGCCCCGACGGGCGTGACGTGCCGGATCGTGTGGGGTCGCACGCACCCCGCGCCCATCACTGTGACACCGCCACCGATAATCGCCGCATGGTGGCCCGGCGAAGCACGGGCACAGCGGCGATCGGAAGGAAGGCGGGCCATGGTCTCGTACGTCATCGTCCCCGGGATAGACGGCTCGGACGAGCGGCACTGGCAGAGCCTGTGGGAGAAGCGGTGGGGCGGCTCGGCCGTCCGTATCGCACCGGCCTCGTGGAGCAGTCCCGAGCTGTCGGACTGGGTCGGCTCGCTCCAGAGCGCCTACGACTCCGTCGCGCGGCAGAACGGCGAGATCGTGCTGGTGGCGCACAGCCTCGGCTGCTGGACGGCCGCGGAGTGGCTGGACCGGGCGCGGCCCGCCGGGGTCGCCGCGTTCCTGGTCGCGCCTCCGAACACCCGGAGCGCGTCCTTCCCGAGCCGGGCGGCGGCCTCGTTCGTGGACGTGACCGCCCGCCCGCTGCCGTGCCGGAGTCTGCTGGTGACGAGCGACGACGACCCGTACTGCGATCCGACGGCGTCCGCCGCGTTCGCGCGCGACTGGCGGGCACAACCCCATGTCGTCGAGAACTGCGGGCACATCAACTCGCAGAGCGGTCTCGGCGACTGGCCGGCCGGACGGGAGCTCCTGCGCACGCTCGTCGGCGGGCCGACGGCGTGAGCCTGCGGTTCCGTTCACCGGGCGGTGACCGGATCGGTCCGCTTCGGGACCCGATACGGCATGTCGCGGCGCCCCTCCCCTGGCTCAGACTCTGGGCATGAACCGCGCACTGATCGTCATCGATGTCCAGGAATCCTTCCGTGCCCGCCCCCTGTGGGCGACGATCTCCGACCCGAAGATCGCCGATCAGGTGAACCGGCTGGTCCGGCTCGCCCGCGAGGCCGGGGACCTCGTGGTGTGGGTGCTGCACTGCGAGCCCGGCAGCGGCGACGTCTTCGACCCGGCCCTCGGCCATGTCCGGCTCATGGAGGAACTGGAGCAGGCACAGGGCGAGCCGCTGATCCACAAGACCTCGCACAACGCCTTCACCACGACCAACCTCCAGCAACTGCTCACCGAGCGCGGTGTCCGCGAACTCGTCGTCTGCGGCATCCGCACCGAGCAGTGCGTGGAGACCACCACCCGCGTCGCGAGCGACCTCGGCTACGAGGTCACGTTCGTCACCGACGCGACCGCGACCAACCCCATCCCGCACCGTGACGCTCCCGACGACCAGAGCGTCGCCGACCTGCTGGCCGACCCCCGTACGCTCCCGGCCGACGAGGTCGTCCGGCGCACCGAGTACGCGCTCGCCGGACGTTTCGCCACCATCGCGACGGTCGACGGGATGGAGGCCGCGGCGGCCCATCGGGCATGATGACCGGATCGTGAGCCACATCGTCTTCTTCCTGGTGCCCGGAGTCCATCTGCTGGACCTGGCCGGCCCCGCGCAGGTCTTCTCCACGGCCGACGACTTCGGGCACCCGTACACGCTCTCCTACGTCGCCGAGCGGGCGCAGGTCGTCACGGCACAGGGGCTGCCGCTGGTGGCCCGGCTCGACTGGCCGCATCTGGGGCCCGACGACCTGGTCGTGGTGCCCGGCTGGCGGGCGGGCACCCTGGCCGACAGCCCCGCCATCGGCGGCGCCTCCCTGCGGGCCCTTTGGGACCACCACGCTCGGGGCGGCACGGTGGCCAGTGTCTGCGCCGGGGCCGACGCGCTCGGGCTGGCCGGGCTGCTGGACGGCCGCCACTGCACGACCCACCACGACGTGCAGGACGAGCTGGCCAGGCGTCATCCGCGTGCGCTGGTCGTCCGGGACGTCCTGTTCACCACGGACGACCGCGTCGTCACCTCGGCCGGCATCGCCAGCGGCATCGATCTGGCCCTGCACCTGGTCGCCACCCGGCACGGCCCCGCTGCCGCCGCCCAGGTGGCCCGGGAGATGGTCGTCTACGCCCGCCGCAACGGCCACGAACCGCAGTCCAGCGCGATGCTCCGGCACCGTTCCCACCTCGACGACACCGTGCACCGGGCCCAGGACCTCATCGACGAACGCTTCGACCAACCGCTGCCCCTGCCCACCGTGGCCTCGGCCGTGGGCGTCAGCGAACGCACCCTCACCCGCCTCTTCAGCCGCGCCACCGGGCTGACACCCCTGCGCTATCAGCAGACCCTGCGCCTCGAACGCGCCCAGCACCTCATCAGCCACGGCGCGACCATGGACGCCGCCGCCCGCTCGGTGGGCTTCGAGGACCCGCGCATGCTGCGCCGCCTGCGCGCCCGCACCACCTGACCGCCTGCACATGGTCCGGTCGGGGAGCGGGGCGCGGTCGGGTCCACCCGCCGTTCCTTCGGCTCCAGTTGCGTCGGGAAGAGGTGACATCTCCGGGTAAAGTTGCGCCGGTGCTTGGGCAATAGGCACACGTCCTTCATGAACCTCACTGCCGAAACGTGCGGTTCATGTGGGCTCTCCGTCGTGCCCAAGCTGCTGTAAGGAAGACCGCTCCGTGAGACAGAAACCCCCTCACCCACTTCCCGGGAACACCCCTGGTTCCGCCGCCGTACCGGAAACGGTCGTGCCGGAGACGGTCGTGCCGGAACCGGGTGAGACGGCGGGGCAGCGCAACCGGCGGCTGGCACACATCGGTGTCGCCCATGCGCAGCGGGTGCTGACCGGCCGTTACCGTCTCGCCTCGCAGCAGGAGGCGTTCGAACTGCTGCGGCAGACCTCGCAGCAGTTCAACATCAAGCTGCACACGCTGGCCGACGCCGTGCTGCACACCGCCGCACCGGACACGGGCGCGGAGCTGTGGTTCCCCAGACGCGCCCGCTACAGCCCGCCGCCGCTTCCGAACCTGGCGGTGGACGAGGCGAGCCGTACCAACCACGGGGTCGTACTGCGGAACGCGATGCGACGTGTACTGCACATCACCGAGACCACCATGGGCAACGTACAGCTGTCGGAGCAAGGCATGCTGCGCATGGAGAAACACACCGGGCTGAACCAGGAGTTCACCGAGTTCTTCGCCTTCGTCAGGGGTTCCACGACGTCCTGCGCGCAGTCCGCCGCACAGCGTCAGCAGATCACGGTGAAGGACGTGGCGGTCGCGGACGTCTTCGACGACGAGTCGCGGCACGTGATCCTGCAGACGGGCAGCAGGGCCGCCCACAGCGTGCCGCTGATCGGCCGCAACGACCGGGTCATGGGCATCATCTCAAGCCACCACGAACAGCCCCTGACCGACTTCACCCGTGCGCAACTGGCCGCGCTGGAGGCCGTCGGCACACAAGTGGGCCACTGGCTGCTCTGGCACCGGCACACCATCGTCCTGGACGCGCTGGAACAACTCCATGCCGCCGCCATCGCTCAGAGCGTCCGGGGCGTCCAGCCGGACTGACCCGCCGACCGCTCCCACAGTTCCGTACCGGTTCCAGCGGAACTCTCGCTTCCCATACGGGGCGTTCACGCATTGAGGTGGCCACCGCCCGCAGCCGCCGGGCCGTGGGTTCCGGCATCGGCAGCCCGCTGCTTTCCGTCGAGGCCCGCAGAAACCGCTGGCAGCGGCCGACGGTCGGCGCGACAGGTTAACTTCCCGAGAACTCATCGGACGAGACGGTGAAAATCTTCGCGGTTGTCATTGACATGTCAGCATCTACGCGCGTCATCATATGGGCATGAGATTCCCCCCACGGATCACTCGCATCGGCGCCGCAGCCGCCGTCCTGTCCGCCCTTGTCGTCGGCGGCGCCACGTCCGCCGGCGCCGCGGGCACGTCCGTCTCGGCGGTCGGCAGCATCTGCTACGGCAGTCTGCCGTCCCAGGCACACGACACGCTGGACCTGATCGAGCAGGGCGGTCCCTACCCCTACTCGCAGGACGGGAGCGTCTTCCAGAACCGGGAAGGCATCCTGCCCAGCCAGTCGACCGGCTACTACCACGAGTACACGGTGATCACGCCCGGCTCCTCCACGCGCGGTGCCCGTCGCATCGTCACCGGTGAGGAAGTCCGGGAGGACTACTACACGGCCGATCACTACGCCTCGTTCAAGCTGGTCAACTACAACTGCTGACCGGCACGTTCAAACCGGCACGTTCAGGAACCCTCGCCCCGCGGACCCCCCACCTCCACCGGCCGCGGGGCGAGTGGCCTGGCCGCGTACGTGACGCGCACGACGCCGTCCGCGTGTCTCTCCGTGTCCCCCTGTACGCCGAAGACCTCGCGCAGCAGTTCCGGTGTCAGGACCTCAAGGACCGGACCCGCCGCCACGACCGCGCCCTCGTGGAGCACGACGAGACGGTCGCAGAGCCGTGCGGCCAGGTCGAGGTCGTGCAGGACCGCCAGGGTGGTGATGCCCGTGCTGCGGATGAGGTCCAGGAGCTCGAACCGGGCGCGAATGTCCAGGTGGTTGGTGAGTTCGTCCAGGACCAGCAGGCGCGGCTTCTGGGCGAGTGCGCGGGCCAGCAGGACACGCTGGCGTTCGCCGCCGGACAGGGTGGCGTAGTCCCGGTCCGCGAAGGGCCCGACCCCGCAGCGGTCGACCGCTTCGGCGACCGCCCGGTGGTCCTCGGTGCCGTCCCTGTCCATCAGACCGTGGTGGGGCGTCCGGCCCAGGGCGACGATCTCGGTCACGTTCAGGCCGGTCGTCGTGGCGGCGTCCTGCAGCACGGCCGCCGTACGGCGGGCTGCCGTACGGGACGACAGCGCCCATACGTCGTCGCCGCCCACCTTCACCACTCCCCCGGCCGGCCGCAGTGAGCGGTAGACCGTGCGCAACAGGGTCGACTTGCCACTGCCGTTGGGGCCCACGAGCCCGACGATGTCCCCCGGGGCGGCCTCCAGGCTCACCTCGCGGAGGATGGGCCTGCGGTCGAAAGTGATCTGGAGTCGGTCCACGGTCAGTTTCATGCGCTGTCCAGACCTTTGCTGCGGCGCAGCAGCCACAGGAAGAACGGGGCGCCGAGCAGGGCGGTGAGGATGCCGAGCGGCAGTTCGTTGGGGCGGGTGAGGGTGCGGGAGAGCAGGTCGACGGCCACGAGGTAGACCGCGCCGAGCAGCGCGGTCAGGGGCAGCAGTCTGCGGTGGTCGGCCCCCGTCGTGAGCCGGATGAGGTGCGGGATCATCAGCCCTACGAAACCTACGCCGCCCGCGACCGCGATGACGGTGCCCGTGAGCAGTGCGCTGATCACCAGCAGGACGGCGCGCAGCCGGTTGACGTCCACACCGAGCGCGGTGGCGGACTCGTCACCGGCCAGCAGGGCGTTGAGCCGCCGTCCGAACAGGGTGAGCAGGACGGTGCTCGCGACGACCACCACCGCGACGGTGGGCAGTTGGTCCCACTGGGCGCCCGCCACACTGCCGAGCATCCAGAACATCACGGTCCGCAGTTCGGTGGGTGTCGCCATCAGCTGGACGAAGCTGGTCATCGACAACAGGACGTAACCGACCGCGACCCCGGCCAGGACGAGCCGGGTGGGGGCCAGCCGGCCCCGTCGCTGCCCGAGGGCGAAGACCAGGGCCCCGGCCGCCAGCGCGCCGGTGAACGCCGCGCCGGACACCCCCAGTCCGCCCAGCCCGCCGAGCGCCGCGCCGCCGAGGGTGATGGCCAGGACGGCGCCCAGGGAGGCCCCGTAGGAGAAGCCCAGGACGACGGGGTCGGCGAGCGGGTTGGAGACCAGGGTCTGCAGGACCGCGCCGGCGACGGCGAGGCCCGCGCCGACCAGGGCCGCCAGAGCGACGCGGGGTGCTCGGAACGTCCAGACGATCTGGTCCAGCGCCGGGTCGCCGGTGGCTCCGCGGCCGGTGACATGGTGCAGGAGGACCGACCATACGTCGGCCAGGGGGAGGTTCACCGCGCCGATGCTCACCGCCACCACCATGACGGCGACGAGGACGACCAGCAGCGCGAGGGTCGCGAGTGACAGGCGCACCCGGCCGGGAAGGAGCTTCAGAACCTGTCGGGGTGCAGCATCCGGGCGATCTTCGCGACGGCCAGGTCGTTGCTCGGGCCGAGGTACATCGAGTCCGACAGGGCCACGTACGTGTTCTTCTTCGCGGCCGGCCACTGGGGGAACTCCTTCAGCAGTTTCCTGGCGTAGGCCGCCGGGTTCGGGTCGTTGTAGCCGATGACGACGAGCGCGTCGACGTCGGTGGCGGCCACCTTCTCCTTGCTCAGGTCGGCGAAGGAGGTCCTGGAGGCCGACTCGAAGGCGTTGCTGCCGCCCGCCTTGGCGAGGATGTCGTTGTAGATGCCCTTGGCGACGACCGAGCTGAAGTCGTTCCCGCCCATGGCCATGTTGGAGAAGAGGACCATGACCTTGGGCCGCTTCTCGCCCTTCACCTCGGCCGCGACGCCGGCGATGTTCTTCTCGGACGCGGCGATCAACCGCTCGGCCCTGCCGCTCCGGTCGAAGACCCTGCCCATGTCCCGCAGGAGGGTGTAGCTGTCCGCGATCGTCATCTTCGAGGTGTCCTGGTCGCAGCCCTGCGGCGAGACATAGGTGTGGGCGCCCACGTCCTTGAGCTGCTCGCGGGTGGCGAAGCCGTTCTTCTCGTCGAAGCCGTAGGACGTCGTGGACAGCACCAGGTCGGGGCGCAGGCCGATCATCGCCTCGCGTGGGACGTCGTAGGCGTCGTTGAGCTTGACGCCTCCGTCGGGAAGGCCCTTGATGGCCTTGGCCCGGCCCTCGACCTCGGACATCCCATAGCTCTGCTGGTTGGCGACGATGCTGTCGCCGAGGCCGAGGGCGAGCAGGGTGGAGACCTCCGCCACCGAGGCGCCGTTCATGACGACCACCCTGCCGGGTGCCTCGGTGAACTTCTGGGGCGCCCCGCAGTTGTCAAGGGTCACCGGGTAGCCCGACTTCGCCGCGGCGGCTGATGCCTCACCCGCGGCACCTGTCGTGCCGGTCGCGTCGGTCGCGTCGGCACAGGCCGTCGTGACCAGACACAGGGCGCCGGCCAGGGCGACGGCGACCGGCCGTTTCTTCGACATACGTGGCTCCTTGCTCCATGAGCGATACGTGGGCGATACGTGGGCGATACGTGGGCAGTACGTGCGCGGTACGCAGGTGCATCGCCTGCGTGCGGTGCTGTTGCAGTAGTCGGAGGAGAGGACTCCCGAGTTCCCGGAGGCCGTGACTACTTCGCCGGTGGCGGCAGCATTCCGCCGGCGACGCAGTGATCGAGGTAGCGGAAGACGAGGTCCTGGCCGACGGGCGGGCACGTGATGCCGCTGCCGCGCAGACCGTTCCTCACGTTGTCCGAGCGGACGCGGCCCAGCCGGAGGTCGAGTCCGGCGGGCTCCGCGTCCCGGGAGTCGAAGAAGGCGAGCGTGGCCGCCGCCGAAGCCGAGCCGCCCGGTGTGTCCGAGGACCGCGCCAGTTCGGTCAGCCACCGGGCCGTCGTCATGCGGCGCAGCGGATAGCCGTACTCCTCCAGCCAGTCGTAGAGATCGCTCAGGCGCACCGGCGCGTTGGCCGCGTGGTTGAAGACGGTGGCGTTCGAAGGGCGTTGTACGAGGCTGAGGTGGACGACGGCCTTGGCCACGTGGTCGACCGGTGTCCAGGTCTCCTCCTCGAACAGGCCGGGGACGATGCCCGCGGGCACTCCCGCGCGCAGCACGCTCCACAGGAAGTCCCGCTCGTTCACCCAACCGGTGGTGTGCGGGCCGACGACCCGGCCGAGCCGGTGCACGGTGACGGGCAGGCCCCTCTGGGCGGCCTGTTCCAGCAGGCGTTCGGCCGCCCACTTCGACTGCTGGTAGCCGGACCGCAGTCCGGCGTGGGGCGCAAGGAAGGCCTCCGGTACCTCACCGCTGAGCGCCAGCGGCGGGGCGACCGAGAGGGTCGACACATGGTGGAGGGGGGTCGAGCGGGCCGCCGCCATGCGCAGGAGGTCCCTGGTCGACCCGGTGTTGGCGGCGCGCAGGGTGGCGTACTCGCGCAGGATGCTGACGGTCGCCGCGTTGTGGACGATCGCCCGGCAGGTACGGCCCAGCTCGGCGAAGTGCGCTGCGTCGAGGCCCAGTCGGGGGCGGGAAAGGTCGGCGGGGATCGCGGTGATGCGCCGCAGTGCCTGGTCCGGAAGGTGGATCCGATGGGTCTTCAAGGCCTCCTGGATACGGGCGGTGGCCTCGGCGGTGGTCCCGGCCCGGACGGTACAGACCACCTCGGGACGACCGACGTCCGTGCTCGCGCCCGTCAGGAGTTCCGCCAGCAGGTGTACGCCGACGAAGCCCGTGGCACCGGTGAGGAGGATTCGGTCGGGGGTGTGTCCCGCCCGGGTTCCGCCGCCGGACCGGGGCCGGATGTCCGGGTCCAGGACGGTGTCCGCGAGCAGTCCGGCCGGGAGGCCGGCGGCGACGGACGGGCGCTGCGCCCCTTCCTGCCGTACGTGCGGTGCCTGCCCTTCCAGGAATTCCGCCAGCCCGGCGGGCGTCGGGTGCTGGAAGAGCCAGGCGACCTTCACCTCCCGGTGGAGTGCGGTACCCAGGCGGTTGGCGACCTGGATGGCCTGGAGGGACTGGGCGCCCAGGTCGAACACGTCGTCCCGCGCGGAGATCTCCGCGACGCCGAGCGCCCGCTGCCACACGTCGGCGACGGTCCGCTCCAACGGGCTGCCGTACGCGACCTGCGGGCTGTCGTACGCGGCCGACGTGCTGCCGTACGCGACCTGCGCGCCTTCGGACGCGACAGCCTGCGCGCCGAGCCGGGACGCCTTCCGGAGCAGCGCGTCCCGGTCGGTCTTTCCCGCGCCGGTACGCGGCACGCGGTCCACGAACTCGACGGCCGAAGGGATCATCGCGGCGGGAAGTGTCGCCCGGAGGTGGTCCCTGAGCAGGGTCGTCGCCGGGGGCGGGCCGTCCGGGACGACGAACGCGATCAGCCGCCGTGTCCCGTCCTCCCGTACCTGACCGACCACGGCGGTGTCACGGACCGCCGGGTGGGTGAGGAGCGCGTTCTCCACTTCGGCGGGGTGCACCCGGTGACCGCTGATCTTGAACTCCGCGTCCGCCCGCCCCAGATACCGCAGCCGGCCGTCGTCGCCGAGCCGTACCAGGTCGCCGGTGCGGTAGGCGCGGGGCGCTCCGGGGAGCCGGTCGAGCGGGGCGAAGCGCGACGCGTCCGGCGGCCGGGCTCCCCGGTAGCCGAGCGCGAGCTGATCGCCCAGGAGGTGGAGTTCACCGTCCACCACGGCGGCACGGGTGCCGGGGAGCGGCGCTCCGATGGGGACGTCTCCCGCGGCGAGGGATGCGTCGTGCAGGTCGGCGACGGTGGCGACCACGGTCGCCTCGGTCGGTCCGTAGGTGTTCAGCAGCCGCACCGAGGTGCCGACCGCCTTGCGCCAGCGGTCGACGCGTTCGGGCAGTGCGGCCTCCCCGCCGATCACGACGGTACGTATCCCGGCGGGCAGGGCCGGGGTGTCGGCGGAGCCGGTCGAGAGCGCGTAAGCCAGTTCGTGCCAGTAGGCGGTGGGCAGGTCGAGGAAGCTGATCCGCAGCCGGGCGCAGGCGTCGAGGAAGCCGGGGACCGAGTCGGTCATGTCGTCGTCGCGGACGACGAGCGTGGCGCCCCGGCACAGGGTGAGGAAGACCTCCTCGACGCTCGTGTCGAAGTGCAGAGGGGCGAACTGCAGGACGCGGTCGTCCTGTTGGAGGCCGTAGCGGTGGGTGGCGCCGGCGACGAAGTGCGCGAGGGCGCGGTGACCGATCTCCACGCCCTTGGGGCGCCCGGTGGATCCCGAGGTGTGGAGGACGTAGGCGAGGTCGTCCGGCGCGGGTCCCGGAGGCTGCCGGGCGCCGGGCTTCAGGGGCTCGTCCAGGGCCGGTTCGGTGGTCAGGACGAGCGCGGGGTGTGCGTCGTCCAGCAGCTGCGCCCTGCGCGCCGGGGTCGCGTTCGGGTCGAGCGAGCAGTAGGCGGCCCCCGACAGCAGGACACCGAGGACGGTGGTGACGGCCTCGATGCCGCGTGGCAGGACGACGGCCACCAGATCGCCCCGGCCGATGCCACGGGCGGCCAGTCGGCGGGCCGACTCCTTTGCCGTATCGAGCAGTTGAGCGTAGGTGATCGCCCGCCCGGCGTGCTCGACGGCGACGGACTCACCGCGCAGACAGGCGTGTTCGGCGATCAGGTCGAGGACCGGGCGGGCGGGGCCGGGCAGCGGACCTCCGTCCAGGACGTGGATGTCGGCGATGTCCGGCCGGGCACGCGTGCGCGCACCATCGCCCGCGAGCGGCCCGTAGGGAGCGGCGAGCGCCCGGTCGAGCAGCAGGAGCAGTTCGTCCTGGAGGGCGACGACGTCCGCCTCGTCGTAGAGATCGGGGTGGGCGTCCAGCGCGATGCGCAGTCCGCCGCCCTCGGCGCGGTCGTACACGTTGACGGAGAGATCGTCGACCGGGCCCGCGGAGACGTTGTGGACGGTACTGGGGTGTCCGGCGAAACGCAGGTCGTACGCGAAGGGCATGATGTTGACGCCCGGCCCGGACAACCGGCGCTGTCCGCCCACGAGTTTGAGGTCGCGCCGCAGCCGTTCGTAGCGGTAGCGCTGGTGCGGCAGGCCCGCGCGCAGTTCGGCGGAGATCCGCAGGGCCAGGTCGCGCACGCTGTCCGACGAGGAGACGGCGACACGCAGGGGCAGGATGTTGCGGACCATGCAGGGCACGCGCAGGGCGACGGAACCGAGTCGGCCCATCGTGGGCAGGCTGAGGACGATCTCCGGTGCGCCGGTCGCGCGCTGCACCTGTGCGGCCGTCACGGCCAGCAGGATCTCCGACCAGGTGACCTCCAGTTCGCGGGCGACCGTACGCAGAGCCTGCGTACGGGCCGTGCCGAGGTCGGCCACCCGGCGGTGGAAGCTGCGTGCGGGCAGGGCCGTACGGCCGGCCGGGGTGGCCACCGGCGGACGGTCCGCGAACCGGTCCGTCCAGTAGGCGCGGTCCTCGGCGCGGCGGGGCGACTCCTCGTAGGCGCGCTCCTCGGCCCGTACGGAGGCCAGGGTGCCGAAGCCGCTGTCGCCGGTCGGCTCGCCCGCCATCAGGGCGGTGTAGACCTGGGCGACCCGGCGGGCGACCAGGGACAGGCCGAAGCCGTCGAGGGCGATGTGGTGCACCCGGTGGTACCAGAGGTGTTCCTCCGGTGCGACGCGCAGCAGGGCATGGCCGAAGAGCGGACCGCGTGCGAGGTCGACGGGGTGGGTCATGTCCGTGTCGATCCAGGCCAGGGCCGCCGCGTACGGGTCGGGCTCGGCGGTGAGGTCCGCGGTGTGCAGCCGCCAGTCCCCGGCCGGCGTTTCCCGCTGCCAGGGCCGGCCGTCCGCATCGGCGACGAAGGAGACGTTCAGGGCGGGGGTCTCCGCGACGACCTGGTGGAGCGCGGAGTCGAAGAGGGCCGGGTCCACCGGTCCGGCGATGTGCACGTACTCGGCCGTGTTGTACGCGGGGCTGTCCTGGTCCAGTTGCTGGCCGGTCCAGATGGCCTCCTGGGCGGCGAGCAGTGGGTGGCGGTCCGGCGTGCCGTCGTCAGGCGCCGGCACGGTCCGCTCCTTCCTGGCGTGCCTGACGGGGCTGACGTGTGGAGAGCAGGTGCCACCACTGGGTGAAGGAGGTGCACTCGGCGAGTTCGACGAAGTTCACTTCCACGCCGGTCTCTCGCCAGCGTTCGATGAGGGTGACGATGCGCAGGGAGTCGAGGCCCGCGAGAAGGGGGCTGTCTTCCAGGTCGACTTCGTCGGGCCGCTGGTACAGGAACTCCGCGAGGTCCGCGCGGAAGCCGTCCAGGGTGAGGGGAGCAGGCATGTGGTGTCTCTCTGTTCGGCGCCCGGCCCTTGGCGTTCGGCGCTCGGCGCTCGGGCTGGGCCGCGGTCAGTTGACCTTGCGGGCGGAGGCGCTCCAGAAGCGGTCGCGCAGTTCCCGGCGCAGGATCTTGCCGCTGGGGTTGCGCGGCACGCTGTCGATCAGCTCGTAACGGGCCGGCAGCTTGAAGCCCGCGAGCTGCGGGACGAGGAAGGTGTGCAGGTCCCGGGGTGTGGGCCGGTGCTCGGGGGCGGGAACGACGAAGGCGTGCACGTACTCGCCCCAGCGGGCGTCGGGGGCGCCGACGACGACGGCCTCGGCGACGCCCGGATGGCCTTCCAGGACGTTCTCGATCTCGGCGGGGTAGACGTTCTCGCCGGCGACGAGGATGGCGTCCTTGATGCGGTCCCGGATGACGACGTATCCGTCCTCGTCGATGTATCCGGCGTCCCCGGTGTGGATCCAGCCGTCGACGAGGACTTCCGCGGTCTTCTCGGGCAGTCCCCAGTACTCGACCATGTGCGCGGGCGTGGCCAGGCAGACCTCGCCTACCGCGCCCGGGGGCAGTTCACGCCCTTCGCCGTCGATCACCTTGCCGCGCACGCCCGGGTAGGGCCGTCCGGCCGCCTGCATGAGGGAACTGCCGGGGACGTGGGCGGCAGGGGGCAGGCACACCGCGGTGTTGCCGGTCTCGGTGAGGCCGTAGATCTGGACGAACTCGCAGTTCACGACGGTGAGGCTCTCCTCCAGCAGCGCCTCGGAGATCGGGGAGCCGCCGTAGACGACCTTGCGCAGGGTGGTGAAGTCCTGTGCGTCGACGTCGGGTTCGCCGAGCATCATGCGGAGCATGGCGGGCACGACGCAGGCGGTGGTGATGCCGAGGTCCCGGATGAGGTCGACGGCCTCGCGGGCGTCGAAGGAGCGCATGGCGACCACGGTCGTTCCCGCGTTGAAGTTCTGGGTGGCCCACCACAGGCCGCCGACGTGGAATCCGGGGATGCCGATCAGTGCGATGTCGCCGGTGCGCCAGTCGATCCAGTCCAGTCCCTCGCTCGCCAGGGCGTCCCGGATCGCGAAGAAGCTGCGGTGGGCGAGGACGACGCCCTTGGGCAGTCCGGTGGTGCCGCTGGTGTAGAGCTGGGCGACGGGGGTGTCGGGGGTGACGTACGGCGCCGGATCGGTGTCCGGCCGGTCCGCCGGGCGGATGTCCGGGCCGGTATCGGCGTGGGCGTCCAGGTCGGTGTCCGGATGGGACGCCTTCCACGAGGAGAAGCCGTCGTCCAGAGCGACGACCGTCTCGGGAGGCGTACCCGGCATCCGCTCGACGGTCGGTCCGAACTCGGGCTCCAGGAACAGCAGTCGGGCGCCCGAGTCGTGGAGGATGTGGCCGACCTCGGGCGCGGCGAGCCGCCAGTTGACGGGGACGAGGACGGTGCCGCTCTTGGCGCACCCGAACAGCACCTCGTAGTAGTGCTCCGACTCCTTGCCGAGGTAGGCGACCCGGTCGCCCGGTCCGAGTCCGGCGGCGCGGAGGGCATGGGCGATGCGATTGCTCTCGCCGTGCAGTTGCCCGTACGTCAGTGTGCGGCCCTCGCAGAGTACGGCGGGGGTGGTGGGCCGGTGCTCCGCGTGGAAGCTCGTCGTCCGGACGAGTGTCCGGAGCTGCGGGTGGTGGAGTCTGTCCGTGGTCATGCGGCTCTCCTCTCGTGTCACGGGACGTCGACGAATCTCGTGTCTGGGGACATTGACGAATCGCGTGTCAGGGGACGTTGACGAACGCCAGGACCGCCTTGCCGTCGCAGCGGCCCGATGCGGCGTCCCAGTAGCGGTAGACGGTCTCCGCGTGCAGGAAAGGGGAGCCGTCGGCCAGGGCACGCCGGGTGACGGACCGGAATTCCATCTCTCCCGAGAAGGAGCGGGGATCGACGGGACGCCGGAAGTTCGCGGCGAACCGGGCGATGAGAATGTCAGGGAGCTGGTGCTTCCAGAAATCGTCCAGCGTCCAGGACTCGAACCCCGTCAGCAGTCCCTCTTTCACGGACTTGGCGACGAGGTAATACATCATCTGGTTGTAGCAGATGTTCACCTCGACGGAATTCAGGTGGCCGGTGTCGTCGATGTAGCACGACGCCGGAATCGCGAACTCGCAGCGGGCGGACGCCTGTCCGGCACCCTCGGACACGACGACGGCCGAACGCAGGTATCTGCAGTGGTCCTTGTAGGGCGTGAGCACCCGCGCCAACAGGTGCTCGTCCGTGGGGTGCTCGGCGACGAGGAGGGTGGTCATGCCGCCCCGATTCCGTCGTGGAGTTTGCGTTCGTCGTGCACGGTGACGCGGAAGGAGACGGTCGGCTCGGGTGTGGCCGTGTGCCGGGCGCGGTGGATGAGGCTGCGGTTGTCCCAGACCAACAGATCGCCCTGCTCGAACCCCTGCAGGTGGATGTTGTCGTGGGTGAAGGTCTCGTCGAGCTGACCGGTGGCCTCGAACAGGCGCTTGAGCAACTCCTCGTCGAGCGGCTCCCCGGCCCCGTCCTCGACGCCGACGGTGAATCCCTCACTGAGGTAGAGAACCGTCTCGCCGGTCATGGGATGGGTGAAGGTGGTCGGCTGCCTGACCGCCGGGGTCTTCCGCTCGACCTCCTCGATGACCTCGGAGATCGGCCGGTAGACGTCATGGGGCCGGATCTTGAAGTACTTGCGCACGGAATGCCGGCAGTACGTTCCGTCGATCTCCTTCTTGAGCGCTTCCGGCAGTCCGTCGTACGCCCGGCCCATGTCGATGAAGTACGTGCCCCGGTTCTTCGCCGGAATCACCTGCGGGTATATCAGGGTGATTCCGAAGGGGTCCGGCATGAACTGGTAGTCGGCGTGCCAGAACTTTCCGGTCCTCGGTACGCCTATCTGCTGTCCGTTCTCCGGGACATTGGAGGAGACGAATATCTCCGTGACCTCCGGGTGGTGGTACATGGGCTCGTAGTAGGTCTCCGGGCGGCCCAGCCGCCTGCCGAGTGCGAGGAACTGCTGGGGAGAGAGGTTCTGTCCCTTCAGGACGGCGATCTTCTTCGTGTAGACGGCGTTCTTGAGGGCGTCGATATCGGCGTCGGAGGCGTCGGTGTGGTCGAATCCCTCGACGACCACGCCGATCGCGTCGCCGGGCTGGTCGTGGATGTGCATGGGGTGTGCCTTTCCTTGAAGGGTGAGGTGCGTCGTCCGGTGGCGGGCGAACAGCGCGAGCGCGCCGCACCCGATGCCTGCCGCGATGACGAGGACGGCGGTACGGATGCCGTCGAGGAGGGCGGGCCCGGAGGTGTTCCGCCCGATGCCGTCGGCGACCGCGACCAGCAGGGCGAGGCCCACGGCACCGCCTACCTGCAGGGCGGTCGACGCCATTGCGGAGGCGATGCCCTGGTCGCCGGGGGCGACTCCGGCGGACGCGGCGATCCACATCCCCGTCCAGGCGGCTCCCTGGCCGAGACCGAGCAGCACGATCCCCGGCAGCAGCGCGGGATACGAGCCGTCCGAGGTCAGCGCCAGAGCCAGGGCCAGGGCTCCGGCTGCGCCCAGGGCCATCCCGCCGACCAGCATGCGGCGGACGCCGACGACGGCCACGGCCCGCGCACCGGCCTGCGTACCGACGGCGACCACCAGGGCGGGCACGAGGAACGCGAGCCCGGTGGCGGCGGCGCCGTATCCCTGGACGGTGCGGAAGTAGAGGGTGAGGAAGTACGGGACCGCACTGAAGGTGGCACCGAACAGGGCGGCGATCACCATCGTGGCGAGCAGAGCCCGGTGGCCGAGCAGCCTGGCCGGGAGGAGCGGATCACGGGACCGGCGCTCCACCACGGCGAAGAGCGTCAGCAGTGCGAGGGAGAGCACGCCGCTCACGAGGACCGTGGGGGTCGCCCAGCCCTCGGCGGGTGCCCGCACCAGCACGAACACGAGGAGAGTGATCCCGCCCGTCGCGGTCAGCGCGCCCGTCACGTCGAAGTTCCGCGAGCGGTCCCGCGGGCCGTCGGCGGGGAAGAGCAGCCGTCCGGCCACCGCGAGCGCTCCCGCCACGGGCACGTTGACGAAGAACACCGACGGCCAGCCGAACGCCTCCACCAGCACCCCGCCGAGCAGCGATCCGAAGCACAGCCCGCCGGCTCCCGCGGCGCCCCAGACGGCGAGGGCGCGGTTCCGCTCGCGCCCCTCCTCGTACAGGGTGCCGATCAGGGACAGCGTCGCCGGGAACAGCAGGGAACCGCCGATGCCCTGGACCGCCCGGACGGCGACCAGGACGCCGGGTGTCTGCGACAGGCCGCCCACCAGGGACGAGACCGCGTAGAGCAGTGCCGCGACGACGAACACGCGGCGTCGGCCGAGGAGGTCCGCGGCCCGGCCGCCCAGCAGCAGGAAGCCTCCCGTGGCCACGACGTAGGCGCTCACCACCCACTGAAGATCGTGGTCGGAGAAGCCCAGTCCTGCGCCGATGTCGGGCAGGGCGACGTACACGATGTTGTGGTCGAGCGAGATGACGAGCTGTCCCAGCGCCAGCACGGCCAGCGGAAGCCCGAACGGATTGCGCATCACTCGGCCCGCACGAGCCGGCGCACCTCGGTCACGACGGCCTCCAGCGCCCGGCGTTCCGCAACGGTGGTCTCCGGATGCCAGAGGTCCATGAGCAGACAGGTCCGCGGTGCGGTGCCTTCGTTGCGCGCCTCGTGCTCGAAGGAGTAGTCGAAGAGCAGGCATTTCCCCTCCTCCCACGAGCGTGTTTCTCCCGCGACGGTGAGACTGCACCCGTCGGGGACATCCACGGCGAGATGCAGGTTGATGCTGAAATTCCACAGGTCGCAATGAGGTGCGATGACGGCGCCGGGCAACAGTGTGGAGAAATGGCATTCCAGGAGAGGACACAGGATGCCCGTTTCCACGGCGGATTCCTTCAGCACTCGGTATGCGGTGGGGGCGACCACGGCCGATTCCTCGACGAGGCCGCCTTCGCGGTAGAGATGGAGCGCCTGCCAGTTTTGCTGACGGGTCAGATAGTGCTCGTAGTCCGAGAACATCTCGCGGCGGGCGGCCCATGCGGAACCCGTCTCCTCCTTGATCGCCCGATGGTTGGCCTCCAACTCAGCTACCAAGGGGGCGAGTTCCTTGTAGGAATAGGGGTCGTGCCACGGGGTGGGAGAGATTCCCGGCATGACCCACTTGGCCGCCTTCTGCAGTGGATGCCTTTCGCCTCTGCCCGCCGCCAGCATCCGCTCGACCCGGTCGATCGCGTCTTTTCCGGACTCCGCTCTGATCGCGGCGAAAGTGTTCTCTATCTCTGGTGTCACACGGTTCTCCATGTCCCGCTCACCGTCCCGCCGGCCACCTCGCGGGGCCGGCTTTCCGGGTGTGCGCTTTCACCTCAGTAGTCGGCCACCGGTGGACGGGAGTTCCCGGGAATGCGCGGGATTTCTCATGGTGTCCGGGCGAGGAGTTCGACGAGGGTCGCGCGGGCCCGTGCCACCCGTGACCGGATCGTCCCGACCGCGCAGCCGCTATATTCGGCGGCCTCCTCGTAGGCCAGCCCCGCCAGTTGGGTGAGGACGAACGCCTGGCGGCGCTCGGGCGCCAGCCCGTCCAGCAGATCGAGCAGCGCCACGCCTTCCTCGAAGCCGGGCAGTCCGCTCGGCCGTGCCAGGTCGGCGCATGTCGTCCAGTCGTCCGTGTCGACCAACCGCGGCCGTGCGGCGGCGTACCGCAGACTGTCGACGACCGTGCGCCGGGCGATGGACAGCAGCCAGGTACGTGCCGACGAACGCCCCTCGAAGCGGTGCAGGCTGCCCAGCGCCCGCAGGAACGTGTCCTGCGCCAGATCGTCGGCGCTCTGGTGGTCGGCGCCGACGCGGGCGAGGTAGCGGACGACGTCGGGGCGCAGGGCGCGTACGAACCGGTCGACGGCATAGGGGTCGCCGCCCCGGGCGGCCAGCGCCCAGGCGGTGGCCGCCTCGTCCCGCGCTTCCGCCGTGCCGGGTTCAGCCGTGACAGGTTCAGCCGTGCCGGGTTCCGATGTGCCGACGTCCGACGGGTCGGGTTCAGCCGTCACCGGCCCGGCCGGTCCACGACCGCGTCAGTCCGTACGGTTCCGCCGCGCTCGAAGTGCAGGGTGAACGTCACAAGGTCGCCGATCCGCCAGTCCGGGTCGACCGGCACGATCACGTCGAGGCT
The DNA here is from genome assembly GCF_042728395.1 of Streptomyces sp. NPDC060205. Lineage (NCBI taxonomy): Bacteria > Bacillati > Actinomycetota > Actinomycetes > Kitasatosporales > Streptomycetaceae > Streptomyces > Streptomyces sp. NPDC060205. The sequence goes on along the minus strand of NZ_JBHWZP010000082.1, from coordinate 10,513 downwards.
GTCCGGGGACATGGAGATGTCGGCCCCGGCCGGTACCGGGACCGAGGTCACCGTCCGCGCGGAGGCCGAGGCGGCGCCGGTCATGCGATGGCGGCTGAGGGTGGTGGCACCACCGGTCCCGGCGGCCGTCACCTTGAGCAGCCGGTCCGCCGAGCCTCCGGTGTTGGTGATCCGGAAGAAGGCCGCCGTCTCCGGGGTGTCACCGGTGGGCAGGAACAAGCGTCCGCCGGTGACCGCGATCCGGGCCGGGCTGCCCGCGTTGCCGAGGACGGCCCACATGCTCAGACCACCGAGGGCGAGGACGGACGCGGCGACGGGCGCGAGCGCGGCGAGCAGGGTGTCGGTGAGCCGGCGGCGCGTCGGCCGCCAGAGTGCCTGACCAGTCATCGGGTACGCCTCCGGGCGGCGGGCGAGGGCTGCCAGGCGCGCAGGCGCAGGCTGTTGGCGACGACCAGCACCGAGCTGGCCGACATGGCCGCGGCGGCGAGCATCGGGTTGAGCAGGCCGACCATGGCGAGCGGCACGGTGACGGCGTTGTAGCCGAAGGCCCACACGAGGTTGGCGCGGATGGTGCCCAGCGTGCGCCGGGCGAGCAGGACCGCGTCCGCGAGGGCTTCGACGCCGCCGCGCACGAGCGTCACGTCGGCGGCCCCGATGGCCACGTCGGTGCCGCTGCCCATGGCGATGCCGAGGTCGGCACCGGCGAGCGCCGCGGCGTCGTTCACCCCGTCGCCGACGACCGCGACCCGGTACCCCTGCTCCTGGAGGTCCCGTACGAGACCGGCCTTGTCCTCGGGGGTGCGGCGGGCGTGCACCTCGTCGATCCGCAGGGAGGACGCGACGGCCCTGGCGGGCGCCTCCCGGTCGCCGGTCGCGAGCACGGGGCGCACTCCGAGGTGGCGCAGCCGCTCGACGGCCCGGTAGCTGCCGGGCCGTACGACGTCGCCGATCGCGATCAGGGCTTCGACCGTGCCGTCGACCCGCACCATGACGGGCGTGTGAGCGGCTGCCTCGGCCGCCGCCAGGGCGTCCGCGAGCGCGGCGGGCAACTCGTCGTCCGGGGCGAGCACTTCGACCAGCCTCCCCTCGACCCGGCCGCGCACTCCCCGGCCCGGCAGAGCACGGAACTCGCTCACCTCAGGGACCCCGGCCACCCCAGAAACCCCAGGCACCCCAGGAACCTCCGGAACGCCCGCACCTCCCGGCCGCTGTCGGCCGGTGGCCGGCTCCCGCCGCGCGTACGCGGCGACGGCCCGGCCAAGCGGATGTTCCGAACCCTGCTCCACGGCCCCCGCCAGCCGCAGCACCGCGTCCCTGCCGAGTCCGTCCGGTACGGCGGTGACCGCGGCGACGCTCATACGGCCGGAGGTGAGGGTGCCGGTCTTGTCCAGGACGACGACGTCGACGTGCCGCAGCCCCTCCAGGGCCTGCGGGCCGGTGACCAGGACGCCGAGCTGGGCGCCCCGGCCGGTCGCGGCCATCAGCGCGGTCGGGGTCGCGAGGCCCAGCGCACAGGGACAGGCCACGACCAGGACGGCCACGCACGCGGTGACGGCCGCTTGCACGTCCGCGCCGGCGCCCAGCCAGAACCCCAGGGTGGTCACGGCCAGCGCCAGCACGACGGGCACGAACACCCCGGCCACCGTGTCGGCGAGCCGCTGAGCACGCGCCTTGCCGGTCTGCGCCTCGGTGACCAGCCGGGTGATCCGGGCGAGCTGGGTGTCCGCGCCGACCGCCGTGGCCCGTACGAGGAGCAGTCCGCCGGAGTTGACGGCCCCGCCGACCACGGCCGAACCGGGCCCGACCTCGATCGGCTCGGTCTCACCGGTGACCAGGGACAGATCCACCGCGGAACTGCCCTCCGTCACCCTCCCGTCGGTGGCGACCCGCTCCCCCGGCCGGACCACGAAGATCTGACCGGCCCGCAACTGCGCGATGGGGACGAGCCGTTCGGTGCCGTCCGCGCGGACCGCCACCTCCTTGGCGGCGAGTGAGGCCAGCGACCTCAGCGCCGCTCCGGTCCCGCGCCGCCCCCTGGCCTCCAGGAAGCGGCCAGCCAGGACGAACAGCGGTACGCCGACCGCCGCTTCGAGGTAGAGGTGCGCGACGCCGTCCGGGGCGGAGGGCACGAGCGAGAACGGCATCCGCATCCCGGGAGCACCGGCTCCGCCGAGGAAGAGCGCGTACGCCGACCAGGAGAAGGAGGCCAGCACGCCCAGCGACACCAGGGTGTCCATGGTCGCCGCGGAGTGCCGCAGGCCGCGTACCGCGCGGGTGTGGAAGGGCCAGGAGCCCCACACGGCGACGGGCGCGGTGAGGGCGAAGCACAGCCACTGCCAGTTGCGGAACTGGAGTGCGGGCACCATCGACAGGACGAGTACGGGCAGGGCGAGGAGGGCCGTGACGATCAGGCGGTCGCGCGCGGACCTCGCGTCCTCGGCACCGTCGTCGTCCGTCGTCTCCCGCCGCTCGCTCCTGGGCGGTTCGGGCAGGGCGGCGGTGTATCCGGCCCTCTCCACGGTCGCGACGAGTTCACCGGGGCCGATGCCCGCCGGATGGGTCACGCGGGCCCTGCCGGTGGCCAGATTGACGGTCGCCGTGACCCCTTCCAGCCTGCCCAGCTTCTTCTCCACCCGGTTCACGCAGGCCGCGCAGGTCATCCCGCCGACGGTCAGATCGGTGGTGACCAGAGCGGCCGTCGTCACCTGTTCCGCGCCCATCAGCGGTCTCCCTCATGCGTGTCGCCCATACCGCCCATGTCCCCGCTGCCTCCGCTGTCCCCCATGTCGTCGGCCCCTCCGGAGCCGGTGCCGGATTCCGGGCCGGTGCCGCGCGTACCGGCCGAGCCGTGCATGCCGGGTGCGACGGGTCCGGCCGACACTCCGGCGGCGTAGGACGCCGTGAAGACGAGTGCGAGCAGCAGGAGGAAGCCGCAGAGGGCGGGCGGGGGCGCCACCCTCCTCAGCAGCAGGGCCGCACCGCTTGCGGGGGATCGCCGGGGCTCGTCCATCAACCGCGTCTCCAGGTCACGTCGTACGGCGTCGCCGGGATCGCGCCGAACCGCCTCAGTAGTCGGCCCGCCCGCGAGCGGGGTTCCTCGGTGCGCCTGTGGCCCGCGTCACACGAGTGGCGGTCGTTCCGGGCGTGGCTTCGAAGGCGCGGGGACGTGCGGCCTCGGCGGACACGCCGGTCCTCCCACAGCGGTGCCGCACGGTCCCGGCCCGGGTGCGCGGGAGCGGTGAGGCGGAGGTCACCGAGGCCGGGAGGGCAAGGTCACAGCCCTCGCCTCTGCTGTGACTCAAGCAATCTGCCCTAGCATCCGAGCATGACGGTCCTGCCCAACGACGGGCTCTCGCTGGCCGCCGGGTTTCCTTCCGCGACACATGAACAGTGGCGACGCCTCGTGGCGGGCGTACTGAACAAGTCGGGCAAGGAGGTCTCGGACGAGACGGCGGAGGCAGCCCTGTCCACCGCGCTGGAGGACGGGCTCGCCACCCGGCCTCTGTACACGGCGCACGACGAGGCCCCCGACCCCGGTTTCCCCGGCTTCGCGCCCTTCGTACGAGGGGGCAGGCCCGACGGGAACACCGTGGGCGGCTGGGGCGTACGCCAGCGCCACACGACCGCCGACAACGCCGCGGTCCTCGCGGACCTGGAGAACGGCGTCAGTTCGCTCTGGCTGGTCGTCGGCGAGGGCGGTTTCCCCGTCTCGTCGCTCCCCCAGGCCCTCGAAGGCGTACTCCTCGACCTGGCGCCCGTCGTCCTCGACGCGGGACGCGACACCGAACCGGCCGCGCGGGAACTGCTGCGGCTGTACGGAGAGCGGGGCGTCGCCGAGGACGCGGTGCGCGGCAGTCTCGGCGCGGACCCACTCGGCCACGAGGCGCGCAGCGGCGAGGCGTTGGACTTCGCACCGGCCGCCGCCCTCGCACGGGAGTGCGCCGAGGGGTACCCGGGGCTGCGGGCGCTGACCGTGGACGCGCTGCCGTACCACGAGGCGGGCGGCTCGGCCGCGCAGGAACTGGGCGCCTCCCTGGCGACCGGGGTCGCCTACCTGCGGGAGCTGACCGGGGCGGGACTCTCCGCCGAACAGGCCTGCGGGCAGCTGGAGTTCCGGTACGCGGCCACCGCCGACCAGTTCCTCACCATCGCCAAGCTGCGCGCCGCGCGCCGGCTGTGGGCGCGGGTCGCCGAGGTGTGCGGGGCACCGCGGGCGGGGGCACAGGTGCAGCACGCCGTGACCTCGCCGGTGATGATGTCGCGCCGCGATCCGTGGGTGAACATGCTGCGCACGACCATCGCCACGCTGGCCGCCGGGGTGGGCGGCGCCGACGCCGTCACCGTGCTGCCCTTCGACCACGCCCTCGGGCTGCCGGACGCCTTCGCCCGCCGTATCGCCCGCAACACCTCGACGATCCTGGTCGAGGAGTCGCATCTGGCCCGGGTGATCGACCCGGCGGGCGGCTCCTGGTACGTGGAGCGGCTCACCGACGAACTCGCCCACGCGGGCTGGGAGTTCTTCCAGCGGATCGAGGGCCTCGGCGGTCAGGCGACCGCGCTGCGCTCGGGCCGTCTCGCCGAGGACCTGGCGAAGACCTGGGAGACGCGCAGCGCGAAGCTCGCCAAGCGGCGCGAACCCATCACCGGGGTCAGCGAGTTCCCGAATCTCAGCGAGCGCGTTCCGCGGCGTGAGCCCGTCCCCGAGCCGCCGTCCGGCGGGCTCCCGAAGGTGCGCCGCGACGAGGCGTTCGAGGTCCTGCGGGCCCGTTCCGACGCGCATCTCGCCGCCACGGGCAGCCGGCCGCGCGTCTATCTGGCCTCCCTCGGCCCCGCCGCCGCGCACACCGCACGGACCTCGTTCGTCTCGAACCTCTTCCAGGCCGGCGGCATCGAGCCCGTCACCGAGGGCGCCTTCGAGGACAGCGGGACCACCGAGGCGTGTCTGTGCTCCAGCGACGCGCTGTACGAGGAGCAGGCCGCGAGCACGGCACAGGCGCTGAAGGCGGCGGGGGCGCGGCACGTGTTCCTCGCCGGACGTCCCGGGCAGTACACGGATGTCGACGCGTACGTCTTCGCGGGCTGCGACGCCGTCGCCGTGCTCTGCGCCACCCTCGACCGCATGGGAGTGTCCTGATGGGAATCCCCGACTTCTCCGGGATCCAGCTGGGGACCCCGACCGCCGCGGGCGGCCCCGACGACTGGCGCACGGCCGTCAAGCACGCGACCGGCGACGACGAGGCCTTCTGGGAGACCCCGGAGGGCATCGCGGTCAAGCCGCTGTACACCGGGCACGACCTGGAAGGCCTCGACTTCCTGGAGACCTACCCGGGCGTCGCGCCGTACCTGCGCGGCCCGTACCCGACCATGTACGTCAACCAGCCCTGGACGATCCGTCAGTACGCGGGGTTCTCCACGGCCGAGGAGTCCAACGCCTTCTACCGCCGCAATCTGGCCGCGGGCCAGAAGGGTCTGTCGGTCGCCTTCGACCTGCCGACCCACCGCGGCTACGACAGCGACCATCCGCGGGTGACGGGTGACGTCGGCATGGCGGGCGTGGCCATCGACTCCATCCTCGACATGCGCCAGCTGTTCGACGGCATCCCGCTCGACAGGATGTCCGTGTCGATGACGATGAACGGCGCGGTGCTGCCGGTGCTCGCGCTGTACATCGTGGCGGCGGAGGAGCAGGGCGTACCGCCGGAGAAGCTGGCCGGGACCATCCAGAACGACATCCTCAAGGAGTTCATGGTCCGCAACACCTACATCTATCCGCCGAAGCCGTCGATGCGGATCATCTCCGACATCTTCGCGTACACCTCGCAGCGGATGCCCCGCTACAACTCCATCTCGATCTCCGGCTATCACATCCAGGAAGCCGGGGCGACGGCCGACCTGGAGCTGGCGTACACCCTCGCGGACGGTGTCGAGTACATCCGGGCGGGCCGTGAAGTGGGCCTGGACGTGGACGCGTTCGCGCCTCGGCTCTCCTTCTTCTGGGCGATCGGCATGAACTTCTTCATGGAGGTCGCCAAGCTGCGGGCGGCTCGCCTGCTGTGGGCGAAGCTGGTGCGGCAGTTCGATCCGCAGAACGCCAAGTCCCTCTCCCTGCGCACCCATTCGCAGACCTCGGGCTGGTCGCTGACCGCGCAGGACGTGTTCAACAACGTGACGCGTACGTGTGTGGAGGCGATGGCGGCGACACAGGGCCACACCCAGTCGCTGCACACCAACGCCCTCGACGAGGCGCTCGCCCTGCCCACCGACTTCTCGGCGCGTATCGCCCGCAACACCCAGCTGCTGATCCAGCAGGAGTCGGGCACGACCCGGGTCATCGACCCGTGGGGCGGCAGCGCGTACGTCGAGAAGCTGACGTACGACCTCGCGCGGCGGGCCTGGCAGCACATCGAGGAGGTCGAGGCGGCGGGCGGGATGGCCAAGGCCATCGACGCGGGCATCCCCAAGCTGCGCATCGAGGAGGCCGCGGCCCGTACGCAGGCCCGGATCGACTCGGGGCGCCAGCCGGTGATCGGTGTCAACAAGTACCGCGTCGAGACCGACGAGCAGATCGACGTGCTCACGGTCGACAACTCCTCCGTGCGCGCCCAGCAGATCGAGAAGCTGCGGCGGCTGCGGGCCGAGCGCGACGAGGGCGCGTGCCAGGACGCCCTCGACGCGCTGACCCGGGCGGCCGGCGGCGAGGGCAACCTCCTCGAACTGGCGGTGCGCGCGGCCCGTGCCAAGGCCACCGTCGGGGAGATCTCGGACGCGCTGGAGAAGGTGTACGGGCGGCACGCGGGCCAGATCCGTACGATCGCCGGTGTGTACCGCAACGAAGCAGGCGAGTCCCCGTCCGTGGACCGCACCCGTACGCTCGTCGACTCCTTCGAGGAGGCCGAGGGCCGCCGCCCGCGCATCCTGGTCGCCAAGATGGGCCAGGACGGGCACGACCGCGGCCAGAAGGTGATCGCGACGGCCTTCGCGGACCTCGGCTTCGACGTCGACGTGGGCCCGCTGTTCCAGACGCCGGGCGAGGTGGCCCGTCAGGCGGTGGAGGCGGACGTGCACATCGTGGGCGTCTCGTCGCTGGCCGCCGGGCACCTCACGCTCGTACCGGCGCTGCGGGAGGAGCTGGCGGCGGAGGGCCGCGAGGACATCATGGTGGTCGTCGGCGGGGTGATCCCGCCGCAGGACGTACCGACGCTCCTTGAGATGGGCGCGGCGGCCGTGTTCCCGCCCGGGACGGTGATCCCGGACGCGGCGTACGACCTCGTCCAGCGGCTCTCGACCGGCCTCGGGCACGACCTGTGATCGAACTCGACACCTACGTCAAGGGTGTACTCGACGGCAAGCGGGCGCTGATCGCGCGCGCCATCACGCTCGTCGAGTCCACCCGGCCCGGGCACCGTGCGCTGGCACAGGAGTTGCTGACCGAGCTGCTGCCGTACAGCGGGCGGGCCCGGCGGATCGGCATCAGCGGGGTGCCGGGGGTCGGCAAGTCGACGTTCATCGACGCGTTCGGCACGATGCTGACGGGTCTTGGTCACCGGGTGGCGGTGCTCGCGGTGGACCCGTCGTCCAGCCGTACGGGCGGCTCGATCCTGGGCGACAAGACCCGGATGGAGCGCCTGGCCGTCGACCCGGCGGCCTTCATCCGCCCCTCCCCCACCGCGGGAACGCTCGGCGGGGTGGCGAAGGCGACGCGCGAGTCGATCGTCGTCATGGAGGCTGCGGGCCACGACGTGGTGCTGGTGGAGACGGTCGGCGTCGGCCAGTCGGAGACCGCGGTCGCGAACATGGTCGACTCCTTCCTGCTGCTGACCCTGGCCCGCACCGGCGACCAGCTCCAGGGCATCAAGAAGGGCGTCCTGGAACTGGCGGACGTCATCGCCGTCAACAAGGCGGACGGCCCGCACGAACGTGACGCAAAGGCCGCCGCGCGGGAACTGGCGGGCGCCCTGCGGCTGATGCACGGCAAGGACGCGGCCTGGACACCGCCCGTCCTGAGCTGCAGCGCCCGCGAATCGGCCGGTCTCGACACCGTCTGGGAGCGCCTCGAACAGCACCGTACGCTGCTCGACTCGACCGGCCGGCTCGCCGCCAAGCGGCGGGACCAGCAGGTCGACTGGACCTGGACCATGGTCCGCGAGGAGCTGCTGGGCCGGCTGCACGCCGATCCGGCCGTGCGCGCCCTCGCGCCCGCGCTGGAGAAGCAGGTGCGCGACGGGGAGCTGACGGCCACGCTCGCCGCCGAGCGGATCCTGCGGGCGTTCAACGACCCGGCGGCGGACGGCGGCGAGGGCTGACGGTCAGCGGGTCACGGGGTGCTGTCCCGGACGTCGAGATGGGCCCACGGGTCGTCGACCTGCTGCGCCCCGGCCGCCTCCTCCTGGGCGGCTGCCTCGGCCGCCGCCTCGGCGGCCCGCTTCTTGAACGCCACGGTCCTGCGGGCCTTGGCAATGACCTCGTCGTGGTCCCAGCCGAAGGTCGCGGCGTCGAGCCGGGCGTTGAAGGCGGTCAGCAGCTCGGGGCTGATCGCCGCGAGCGCGATGCGCAGCTCGGCGAGCGTCTGCGGTCCCTCGGCGAACTCGAACTCGTACGGGTCCGAGGATGCCTCTGAGCTCGGCTCGTGCGGTAGCGCGGACATGTGTGTGACCTCCGGTCGTGATGCCACCACGGTACGCGGTCGGTGTGACGGCCGTGCACGGAGGACCGCACACCGGCGGCCGGCCGTTCCCGGGGCCCGGTGACGACCGCATCACGATGGGCCGCAGGGGCGTAGCCGCTCACGGGAGCCCTCGTTGAACGTGCCATGACGACATGGGACGGGGACGGGCCTTCGGCGTTCTTCGCACCGGCACCGGGCGCGTCCTGGCCCGACGACGGGAGCGACTGCCGCTGGTGCAGCATCCTTCTGGGACCCGGCTCCGTCGCGGGACCCGGCCGGGCGGAGTGCGCACCCGTCCGGCGGCGCCCCGGAGCCCGCACCGGGCGTGTGGGCGCGTGGCTGGAGCGGACGCGGCCTGTGATGCTCCCGGTGGCCGCGATCACCGTACTGGCCGCGCTGACACTGGTGGCCCTGGGCTGATCCGGTGCCGCCCTCGTGGTCCGTGAACTGCCACGAAATGCCCGGCCGCCACGGCGGGACGAAGCCCGCGCCCTGCTGGCAGGGTGAAGGCGCGGCCGCCGCCGTGGTCGGCGACGGCGGCGGCCCGACCACTTCCGTTCCCGACCACTTCCGTTTGCGACCGCCCGGGTCCGCACGGCAGGGTTCGGAGGGTGGCTACCTTGCTGATCGTGCACCACACGCCCTCGCCCCACTGCCAGGCGATGTTCGAAGCCGTCCTCGCCGGTGCGAACGACCCGGAGATCGAGGGCGTACGCGTCGTCCGGCGGGCGGCGCTGGCCGCGACGGCGGACGACGTGCTGGCCGCCGACGGATATCTGCTCGGCACACCGGCGAACCTGGGCTACATGTCCGGCGCCCTGAAGCATTTCTTCGACCAGATCTACTACCCCTGTCTGGACACGACGCAGGGCAGGCCCTTCGGCTACTACGTGCACGGGGGCAACGACGTCACCGGGGCGGTCCGGGGCATCGAGTCGGTCGTCAAGGGCCTGGGCTGGCGGCGCGCTGCCGAGGCCGTGACCGTGACGGGCGAGCCGGACAAGGCCGACGTCGAGGCGTGCCGGGAACTGGGCGCCTCCCTCGCCGCCGGCCTCATGGACTGACCGTTACAGCCTCATGGGCTGACCGCTACGGCGTCAGGGCGCGAGCAGCAGGCTGTCGCCGCGCTCCTTGGCCGCGGCGTAACGCCGCGACACGTCCTGCCAGTTGACGACGGCCCACATGGCGTCGATGAAGTCGACCTTCTGGTTCTTGTACTGGAGATAGAAGGCGTGCTCCCAGGCGTCGAAGACCAGGATCGGCGTCGAGCCCTGGCCGACGTTGCCCTGGTGGTCGTAGACCTGCTCGACGATCAGCCGTCCGCTCAGCGGCTCGTAGGCGAGGACGCCCCAGCCGGAACCCTGGGTGGTCGCGGACGCCTTGGTGAGCTGTGCCTTGAACGCGGCGAAGGAGCCGAACGACTCCGTGATCGCGTCCGCCAACTCGCCCACACCGTCCGCGGCGAGGGGCTCGCCGCCGCCGTCGCCGGTCATGTTGTGCCAGTAGATGGAGTGCAGGATGTGCCCGGAGAGGTGGAAGGCGAGGTTCTTCTCCAAGCCGTTGATCGAGCCCCACGACTCCTTGTCGCGGGCTTCCGCGAGCTGCTCAAGGGTGTCGTTCGCGCCCTTCACGTACGCCGCATGGTGCTTGTCGTGGTGCAGTTCGACGATCTGCGGGTTGATGACCGGTTCGAGCGCCGCGTAGTCGTACGGAAGCTCCGGGAGCGTGTAAACAGCCATGTCCAACATCCTTCGGACTTGTTATTGCAACCAGTATGCAGTTGCACGCTAGCAGCAGAAGATGCGGGGCGTTGCCGATCGACACAGCGAGGGCCGGAGGGGAAACCCC
>NZ_JBHWZP010000081.1:0-32841 GCF_042728395.1 Streptomyces sp. NPDC060205 | reverse complement strand
CCCCTAAAGACAAGAAGCCGGGGCGCAGCCCCGCTTCTCAGGGGCGCGGGGAACTGCGCGACCAGCCCCCACGGCGCCGCACGCTCCATGAATCCGCCGGCCGCGAGGGCTCACGAGTAGCGGCAGCGCCCCGCGCGCTAGGCCACGCGGTCCAGCAGCAGCACCGCCACGTCGTCCGTCAGCTCCCCGCCATTGAGGTCCCGCACCTCGTTCACCGCGGCCCGCAGCAGTTCCTCGCCCCGCAGGCCCTCGGCCAGCTGGCGGCGGACCATGTCCACCATCCCGTCCTGGCCGAGCCGCTCCCTGCCCTCACCGGTACGGCCCTCGATCAGGCCGTCCGTGTAGAGCATCAGGCTCCACTCGCCGCCCAGCTCCACCTGCTGGCGCGGCCACCGCGCGTTCGGCAGCAGACCGAGCGCCGGCCCGCCGTTCTCGAACGGCAGCAGCTCGGCGACGGGCGGCACTCCGGCGGCGTCGATCCCGTCGGCGCCCACCAGGGCACGGGAGCGGGCGGGGCGCGAGATCAGCGGGGCGGGATGGCCCGCGAGGCACAGGCCCGCGCGGCGGCCGTCCGGCGCGATGTCCACCGTGCAGAGGGTCGCGAAGATCTCGTCGCTGTCGCGCTCGTGCTCCAGGACCTGCTGGAGCGTCGACAGCAGTCGGTCGCCGCACAGGCCCGCCAGGGTCAGCGCGCGCCAGGCGATCCGCAGCTCCACCCCGAGCGCGGCCTCGTCGGGGCCGTGCCCGCAGACGTCACCGATCATGGCGTGGACGGTGCCGTCGGGGGTGCGGACCGTGTCGTAGAAGTCGCCGCCGAGCAGCGCGCGCGAGCGGCCGGGCCGGTAGCGCGCGGCGAACCGCAGCGAGGAGCCCTCCAGGAGCGGGGTGGGCAGCAGGCCGCGCTCAAGGCGTGCGTTCTCCTGCGCGCGCAGTTTGGACTCGGTCAGCCGTCGTTCGGCCCGGTCGGAACGTTTGCGCTCCACCGCGTAGCGGACCGCGCGGCTCAGCAGGCGGCTGTCCAGCTCGTCGCGGAACAGGTAGTCCTGGGCGCCGACGCGTACGGCCGCCGCGCCGCGCTCGGTGTCCTCGGCCGGGGTGAGCGCGAGGACGGCGTGCCGGGGCGCGAGCCGCAGCACATGCCTGAGCGTGGCCAGCCCGTCGTCCGGCTCCGGCTCCGCCGCGCCCGTCTCGGACGTGGTCGCGGGACCGGGCGTCCGCAGCGCGAGGTCGAGCAGGACGCACTGGACGTCGTCGGTGAGCAGCCGCTCGGCCTCGGTGAGGTTGCGGGCGGTACGGACCCGGATCTGCTTGCCGGCCGCGTCCCGCAGTTCGGGCACGGTCAGCGCGCCGGCCGGGTCGTCCTCGATCACGAGCAGCGTCAGCGGGGCGGTGCCGCCCGCGGCACCGCCGTAAAGAGCGCCACCGCTGTCGGCGGTGGCGCCGTGGTCGCCGTGAGAGGCGTCGCCGGAGGTGCCGTTCCTCGTCGAGGACGGCTCCTGGCCGGACAGGGCGCCGGGTGCGGGCGCGGCCTGTGCCGGTCCGCCGGTTGGAGACGCGGCGTGAGCCTGTCCACCTTCCACGGCGGGGATCGCTCTCTGCCGCGGTACGGGTACGGGCATCGTCTTGGGTTCCTTCCCTCCCCCCGAGGGCACGGCGGGTCGAGGGATCTCGATCCACCGACGGGGACCATAGCGTCAGGCGCCGTCACATAGGAATGGCGGCGGCCCGTGCGCAGGGAAAACGGCCGCCGTCATATGCCGCATCCTGTACCGCAATTGGGCAGGATGTGCGCTTGTACGGGATGACGTACATCACGCCCCACCGGTTGAGCGCCGGCTCCGAACGTGCCGCGTATCACGTGCGGCAGGTCACTGCGGCGGCGGTGATCGCGGTGACCGCGGTGACGGCGGCGGTGGCGGGGCGGGCGCGAGCCGCGGTGGCGCCGGGCAGGTGGGAGGGCCTTCGCAGAAGCGACAAGCCGCGCTCCGCGGGACATCGGGTGCACCGGGGCGGCGTCCGGCGTGTCCGCGGGCGGGCGGCGCGCCGGGCGGGACGCGCGCCCCGGGCGGGCCTCACTTGCCGGGCCGCACCACTCCAAGGATCGGCATGGAGCCCGCTCCCGCGATCGTCACCGTACGGCCGGGGCGCGGTGCGTGGACCATCGCGCCGTCGCCGATGTACATCGCGACATGGCTGGCGTCGGCGTTGTAGATGATGAGGTCGCCGGGGCGCATGGCCTCGACGGCGACCCGGTCGAGCTGCCTCCACTGCTCCTGCGAGGTGCGGGGGATGGGCTGTCCTGCGGCGGCCCACGCCTGCGAGGTGAGCCCGGAGCAGTCGAACGTCTTCGGCCCCTCGGCACCCCACTCGTACGGCTTGCCGATCTGTGCCGTCGCGTACTCCACGGCCTTCTTGCCCTGGGCGGACGCCTTGCCGTCGATCTCCTTGAGGATGCCGGAGTCCAGCCAGGTCGTCTGCGCCTCGTACGCGGCCTGCTGCTCCAGCTTCGCCAGGCGCTCCTTCTCGTCCTTCTCCAGCTGGGACTCAAGCTTCTCGGCGGCGGCGATCTGCTTCTTGACCTTCTTCTTGGCCTCGGCCTTCGCCTCGCGGTTGGCCTCCAGCTTCGTCCACTGGGCCGCCGCGTCGCGCGCGTACTGCTCCAAGTCCTCCTGGGTGCGCCGCATCTCGGCGAGCAGGCCCTTGGTCGCCTGGGCGCCCTGGCGGATCCGGCCCGCGCCGTCCAGGAAGGCCTCCGGGTCGTCGCTGAGCATCAACTGGGCCTGGTCCGGCAGCCCGCCGACGCGGTACTGGGCGCGGGCGGCGGCGCCCACGCGCTTCTTCAGCTCGACCAGCCGCGTCTTGCCCTCGACGATCTCGCGGGCGAGCGCGACGATCTGCGTGGACTGCTTCTCGGTCCGCTCCTCGGCGAGGTTGTACGCGTCCGTGGCGACCGCCGCGTCGTGGTACAGCCCCTCCAGCTTCACGCGGACCGCTTCAAGGTCCGCGGTGCTCACGGGTGTTGGACTCGTGCTCGGAGCGGGTGTCCGGGTCGGTGTCGGGCCGGGCGGCGGCGTCGGGGCCGCGTAAGCCACCCCCGGCGCGGCCAGTATGACTGCCGCGCAGGCCAGGGCCATGGCCGTCGTGGTCACGCTCCGCACACCGGTCCCCATGAACCGACCCCCAAACTGATTTACCGTCAGTAACTTAGGAACGCCCCGGGGATCGTGCCATGTCGGCGCGGAATACGACAGAGGCGGGCAAGAACTCCCGCTTCCCTTCCGCCCCTTCCCTCCCCCTCACTGCCCACTCGGTGGTGATCTCCTTCGCGTTCCCCGCCAATGTGACGAATGACTCACCGAGATCGTTCCCGCCACGTCAGAGGGCTGTCGGGGGCGTGTCGGACTCCCGTCGGAGACTGTCGGCGGACGTCCCGGTCCTACGCGCCCGGCGCCAACGCCGCCCACCGCACGGTCACTTCGCCCTGCCGCCACCGCGCCACCCCGTCCACGACCGGCCAGTCGGCGGCCAGATCGCGGACCGCCCGGATCCAGCGCTGCCGGGCGCCGTACGACGCGTACGGCGCGGCCGATGCCCACGCGCGGTCGAAGTCGCGCAGGAAGGCATGCACGGGCTCGCCCGGGACATTGCGGTGGATGAGGGCCTTGGGAAGGCGTTCGGCCAGGTCGGACGGGCGGTCCAGGGAGCCGAGACGGGTGGCGAACGTGACGGTCCGCGGGCCCTCGGGGCCGAGCGCGATCCACACGTGCCGTCGGCCGATCTCGTCGCACGTGCCCTCGACGAGGAGCCCGCCGCGCGAGCCGGCGTCCGCCGGTGCCAGACGCGCGCACAGCCGGGACCACACCGCGGCGACCTCGGCCTCCTCGTACTGCCGCAGGACGTTCGCCGCGCGGATCAGCGTCGGCCGGACGGGCAGCGGGATCTCGAAGCCGCCGTGCCGGAACCGGAGGCCGTCGCGTTCGTACGGCTTCGCGGCGGCGACCCGGGCCGGATCGATCTCGACGCCCACCACGCGCGCGCGGGGAGCGGCGGTGCGCAGGCGCTGCAGCAGCTCGACCGCCGTCCAGGGGGCCGCGCCGTACCCGAGGTCGACCGCCACCGGGTCGTCGGCGTGGCGCAGCGCGGCGCCGTGGGTGGCCGCGATCCAGCGGTCCATGCGGCGCAGGCGGTTCGGGTTGGTGGTCCCGCGCGTCACCGTCCCCACGGGTTTCGCTGCGCGGGCGTTCATGGGGTCAAGGGTAAGCGGCGCGCTCGGGGGAACTCCGTGTCGGTGTGGGCCTCGCGAGAGCTGCCGCCCCCGACCCCCGCTGTCGGCCTGAACGGCCTCGTGCTCAGGGCCCCGGACGGGCTGAGGGGCGGGAGCCGCCCGGCGGGGCTGGGACGCGCGGCACTCTGACGGGCTGGAGCGGGCCCTGTGGCACGCAAAAACGCCTCGAACGGTTGAGCGACTCACGGCAATGATTCGGCAAAGAGGAAATGGAGCGGAGACTTCCGGCGTTCAGGACTTGAAGGGCGTTCCACGCCCCGCCACAGGCATGCCCGCAGCACGTCCGCAGAAGGAGGAAGGCCACGTGAGCCAGTACGTGAGCAGGCTCGGGCGCCGCTCGCCGGCGGCCTCGACGAGGCTTCGCCTGCATCGCAGGCCGCGCCGCGTGGCGATGCTCTCCGTGCACACCTCACCGCTGCACCAGCCGGGCACGGGCGACGCGGGCGGCATGAACGTCTACATCGTGGAGCTGGCCCAGCGCCTCGCCGCGATCAACATCGAGGTCGAGATCTTCACGCGCGCGACCACCGGGGCCCTGCCGCCCAAGGTGGAGCTGGCGCCCGGCGTCCTGGTCCGGCACGTCGACGCGGGCCCCTACGAAGGCCTCGCCAAGGAGGACCTGCCCGCCCAGCTGTGCGCCTTCACGCACGGGGTGATGCAGGCCTGGGCCGGCCACCGCCCCGGGTACTACGACCTCGTCCACTCGCACTACTGGCTCTCCGGGCAGGTCGGCTGGCTGGCCGCCGAACGCTGGGGCGCCCCCCTCGTGCACGCCATGCACACCATGGCGAAGGTCAAGAACGCCGCCCTGGCCGACGACGACACCCCCGAGCCCGCCGCCCGTGTCATCGGCGAGACCCAGATCGTCCGCGCCGCCGACCGGCTCATCGCCAACACCGCGGAAGAGGCCGACGAGCTCGTCCGGCACTACGAGGCCGAGCAGGGCAAGGTCGCCGTCGTCCACCCGGGCGTGAACCTCGACCGCTTCCGCCCGGCCGACGGGCGCGCCGCCGCCCGCGCACGGCTCGGGCTCCCGCAGGACGCCCTCATACCGCTCTTCGCGGGCCGCATCCAGCCCCTGAAGGCCCCCGACGTACTGCTGCGCGCGGTCGCCGTCCTCCTGGAGGAGCGGCCCGAGCTGCGCGCGAACATCGTCGTCCCCGTGGTGGGCGGTCCCAGCGGCAGCGGTCTCGCCAAGCCCGAGGGGCTGCAGAAACTCGCCGCCCGGCTGGGCATCGCCGACGTGGTGTGCTTCCGGCCGCCGGTCGGCCAGGAGCAGCTCGCGGACTGGTTCCGGGCCGCGTCCGTCCTGGTGATGCCCTCCTACAGCGAGTCGTTCGGGCTCGTCGCCATAGAGGCGCAGGCGGCCGGCACCCCGGTGCTCGCCGCCGCGGTGGGCGGCCTGCCGGTCGCCGTCCGCCACAAGGAGACGGGCTTTCTGGTCTCCGGCCACGATCCCGTCGACTACGCGCGCGTGCTGCGCGATTTCGCCGACAACCGGGCGCTCCCGGACCGGATGGGCGCGGCGGCGGCCTGGCACGCGCAGTCCTTCGGCTGGGACACGGCGGCGGCGGCCACGGCCGACGTCTACACGGCCGCGATGAACGAACACCGCCGTCACGTACGCTCCCACCATGGCTGACACGATGGCTGCGGAGCGGGCGGCGGGGACCGTCGAGGGGTTCCTCAAGGACGCCGAACTGGAGTGGGAGAGCCCGGAGTCCGGCCATTTCGTGGTGAAGCTCCCCGGCACCCGCAAGCTGTCGACGACCGTCTCGCTGATCGTCGGCAGACACTCCCTCTCGCTGAACGCCTTCGTCATCCGGCACCCGGACGAGAACGAGGGCGGGGTGCACCGCTGGCTCCTGGAGCGCAATCTCAGGCTCTACGGCGTGGGGTACGCCGTCGACCCGCTCGGTGACATCTATGTGGCGGGCAAGCTGCCGCTGGCCGCGGTCACCGCCGACGAGGTCGACCGGCTGCTCGGTGCGGTCCTGGAGGCCGCCGACGGCAGTTTCAACACTCTCCTTGAGCTCGGTTTCGCGTCCGCGATCCGCAAGGAGTACGCCTGGCGGGTGTCCCGCGGCGAGTCCACCCGCAATCTGGACGCGTTCAGTCACCTGACCCAGCGTCCGACCGACTGAGCCGTCAGTCCGTAAAGGGCCGCCGCGTAGCCCCTCTGCGGTCCGTACCAATCAACCGCTGCACGCCTCTTTCCCGCCGTGCGGCTGCCATGTCATGCTCGCCGCCAACGCACATCTGAACGTTGTTCATATCCATGGAATCCCCATCCTTGGAAGGCGGTTCGGGCATGAGCGACCGTGGCGCGGACAGGACCCGGCGGGCCCTCACCAGACGGGCCCTGCTCGGCAGCGCGACAGCCGTGGCGGCGGGCGCCGTGGTGGGCACACCGGCGGCAGCCAGGGCCGCGGCGACAGCGACTCCGGCCGGGGCCGCCACCGCGACCGGCGGCGCGAGCGGGGCCGCGGCCTTGCGGCCGAGCCCCGCGCAGGTGCCGGCCCTCTGGCGGGAGCTGGCCCGCAGCCCCTACACGCATCCGCAGATCCCGTACATCGGCAGAGCCGGCCAACGGGCCGGGGCGGCGCACTTCCCCCGCCGCCCCGGCGCAGCCGTCGTGGCCGACGTCCGCGCGTACGGCGCCACGGCGGACGGCTCGGCCGACTCCGCCCCCGCGATCAACCGTGCCATCGCCGCTGCCGGAAGGGCCGGCGGTGGCACGGTACTCATCCCGCCCGGCACCTACCGCCTCGACGGCCTGATCCACATCGGCCACTCGGACGTCGTCCTGCGCGGCGCCGGCAGCACCCGTACGACACTCCGCGCGACCCGCAGCCTCACCGAGCTGATCGGCGTCTACGGGTCGCGGTACGGCGGCGACAAGTCGTCCTGGTCCTGGGCCGGCGGCCTCGTCTGGCTCTGTCCCACGGACCGCTTCACCACCCTGACCGACGCCATCCGGGCCAAGGAGTGGCCCTTCGAGGGCTGGACCGGCAACAGACGGGACGAGTGGCGGACGCTGACCACGGTCGCCCCGGCCCGCCGCGGCTCCTGGACGGTGACCGTCGTGGACCCGGGCGGACTCGCACCCGGAGACCTCGTCCTCCTCCACCTCGCGGACGACCCGGCCCACACCCTCCTGGAACACATGGCGGGCGACGGAGCGGGCCCGGAGGCATACGTCTGGGACGACAAGACAAAATTGACCAGCTACGTCCCGTACGAGTGGCCCGTGCGCATCGCGCGCGTGCGGGGCCGGCAGGTCACTCTGGAGCGGCCCCTTCCGCTCGACGTACGGCCGGAGTGGGACCCGCGTCTGACCACCCATGTGAAGGCGCTGACCGGATCCGGGGTGGAAGGCCTCACCCTGGAGGCCGTCGAGACGCCGCAGTCCCCGCATCTGCTGGACAAGGGCTACAACGGCGTCACCTTCCAGTGCGCGTACGACTGCTGGGCCGACGACGTCGTCGTACGGCACATGGACAACGGCTTCGGGCTGGTCGCCGCCTCCGCCTGCACGCTGCGGAACACCCGGGTCGCGGGACGCGGCTCGCACCACCCGTACTTCTGCCGCGAGGGTTCGCACGACAACCTCGTCGACCGCTTCACCATCGAGGAACGCACGACACCCGCCCCCGCGAACACCCAGCTCCACGGCATCAACGTGGAGGGTCTTTCCTCGTACAACGTCTGGTCGCGCGGCGATATGCGCATGGGCACCTTCGACTCGCATCGCGGGATGCCCTTCGCGAACGTCCGTACCGACATCACGGTCGTCAACAACGGCCGCCACGGCGGGGACGCGAGCGCGGGCCCCCTCTTCGGCGCCCGCTTCACCCACTGGAACATCCGCGTCACCAACGGCCGGGCCGGCCTCATGAGGATCGACGGCCTGGCCCCGTACAGCGCGACCGTCGGCATCAACGAGGTGACGGAGTTCGACCAGATCGACGTACCCGACTTCACCGGGCCGCTCCACTCCCGACTGGAGCTGTACGGGACGACGGACGCGGTACGCCCGCGGAACCTGTACGACGCCCAGCGCGACCTCTAGCGCGCGCCCCGGCGGTGTGCCCTTCAGCGCGAGCTGTCGCGGTAGCGGCCCGGTGCCACTCCGACCAGCCGCTTGAAGTGACGGTTCAGGTGGGACTGGTCGTAGAAGCCGGTCTCCGCGGCCACCTCGCCGGGTGGGCGGCCCGCCAGCAGCAGCCTGCGGGCGTGCTCCACCCGGCGTGACATCAGGTACTGGTGGGGCGGTATCCCGTACGCGCCGCTGAACGCCCGCACCAGATGGGCGGGGTGCGCGTGCACGAGCCCGGCGGCCTCCTGGAGGGTGACGCCCTCCAGGAGGCGTTCGTCGAGCAGTTCACGGAGCCGGTGCGCGAGCGGATGGTCGGCGCCCCGGCCGTCCTTCACGAGCGCGGGCCGCAGATGGCCGCGCAGCCGCTCGCCGATCAGGGTCAGCCTGCTCTCCGCCTCCAGCTCGTCACCGGGACGGGCGAGGGCCGTGTGCAGCTGCCCGACCCGCCGGCGCAGCACCGGATCGAGGAAGTCGGGGGTGTCCACGGCCGGACCGATGTACGTCTCGTCGAGGCGGCTGAGATCCAGGTACAGGACACGCTTGCGGAAACCGTCCTCGGTGATCGGCGACCCGTTGTGCGGCACGTGCGGCGGAAGCAGCGAGACCGTGCCGTCGGGGGTGCCGTGCTCGTGCCGGTCGAGGTCGTAGCGCACCGCGCCCGCGTCGACGAGCAGCAGGGTCCACGCGTCGTGCACGTGCATCGGATACGCGTACTCCGTGAAGTGGGCGTGGAAGACCTCCACGACACCCGGCACGCTGGGGCGCCAGGCGGAGACCTCACGCCGGACCACCATGCAAACAACGTACAAGACGGGTGCGTACGCGGCTCGGCAGTCTCGAAGCATGAGCAGTGAGAGCAGCCAGACCCCTGAACACACCCCTGAACACACCCCTGAACACGCCTCGGACCTCGCGCCGGACCCCGCGCCGGCCCCCGTCCGTTTCGACACCAAGATCGCCGTCCTGCTGCGCGAGGACCTGGAGCCGTGGCAGCGGCTGAACGTGACCGCGTTCCTGGTCAGCGGGCTGGGTCCGGCGGTCCCCGAGGTGGTCGGGGAGCCGTACGAGGACGCCGACGGCGTCGGTTACCTGCCGATGTTCCGCCAGCCGGTCCTCGTCTTCGAGGGGACGAAGGAGACGCTGAAGGCGGCGCACGGCAAGGCCCTGTCCCGCGCCCTGCCCCGCGCGCTGTTCACCGCGGACCTGTTCACCACGGGCAACGACCGCGACAACCGGGCGGCGGTACGGGCCGTACCGACCGCGGACCTCGACCTGGTGGGCCTCGCGGTGTACGGGCCGCGCAACGCGGTGGACAAGGTGGTGAAGGGGGCGCGGATGCATCACTGAGGTGCAGGGGGTGCAGGGGGTGCGGCGGGGCGGCAGGGGGCGCGGGCCGGTGGCGACTGGCGCCGACCGCTGTTGGCCGGTACTAGCCGGCGCTGACCTCGGGCTTCTCCGCCGTGGAACGGAGCTGGGGCTCAGGCTGGGCCGGCTCGACGACGACGGGCTCGGCCGCGGGCTCCTCGTCGGGGAGCTTGCGCATGAGCAGCCCGTACCCCAGTCCGGCCACCGTGCCCACGGCCGCGCACAAGCCCCACAGCCACGCGGCCCCGTACCGGTCGATGACGACACCGGCCATCAGGGGCGCGACGAGCGCGGCGACGGACCAGGACATCGTGTACATGCCCTGGTACCGGCCCCGGCCGTGGGTGGGGGAGAGCCGGACGACGAGGCCGGTCTGGGTGGGCGCGTTCACGATCTCGGCGAGGGTCCAGACGCAGATCGTGAGCGCGAAGACCGCGACGGAGCCCGCGAAGGCGGTGAGCCCGAACCCGTACCCGGCGAGGAGGGACGACACGACGAGCAGCCGTTTCGGGTCCCGGTGCTGGATGAAACGGGTGATGGGGAGCTGGAGCACGACGATGAGGACGCCGTTGATCGCGATCACCAGGCCGTAGTCGGCGGGCGTGAATCCGGCCTGTCCCATCGCCACCGGCAGGCCCACGTACCCCTGCTGGAAGATGAGCGCGACGAGGAAGGACAGCCCGACGACGCTCATGAAACGCCCGTCGCGCAGAACCGTCCCCAGACCGACCTCGGGCTCGCCCTCCTTCTCGGGGACCGGCGCGGGCCGCGACTCGGGCAGCTTCACGAAGACGACGATCGCGCAGGCCATCGTCATCCCGGCCTCGATGAGGAAGCCGGCGAGGTAACTGACCTCCGCGATGAACCCGGCCGCCGTGGACGAGACGGCGAAGCCCAGGTTGATCGCCCAGTAGTTGAGCGAGAAGGCCCGCACCCGGTCCTCGGGCCTGACGATGTCGCCCATCATCGCCTGCACGGCGGGGCGGGAGGCGTTGCTGGCCATGCCGACGAGGAACGCGACGGCCGCGATGGCCACCGGGTCGTGCATGAAGCCGAGCAGCGCGACGGAGACGGCGGTCGACGACTGGGCGATGAGGAGCGTGGGCCGCCGCCCGAGCCGGTCCGTCATCACACCGGCACCGAGCGAGGAGATCACCCCGCCGAGCCCGTGGAGCGCGGCGACGAGCCCGGCGTACGAGGCGGAGTAGCCGCGGTCCAGCGTGAGGTACAGGGCCATGAAGGTCGCGACGAAGGCACCGAGCCGGTTGACGAGCGTGCTGATCCACAGCCACCAGAACTCACGGGGGAGCCCGGAGAGGGTCTCGCGCGCGACACGTCTCACGCTCAGGGACGTGAACGGCATGGGACCCCCAGGTCTGCTGAGCGCTTCCGACGAGCGCGGCTCATGTAAGTGGTGCGTGCGGCGAGCACAAATTACGAGGCCGGGCCGGGCGGCTGCCACTCAATTAACAGAAGTCGTCAAGTGTCGGCGGATGCGGATGCGGGTGGCAGTGCGGGTGCGGGTGTCCGGGTTCCGGGCGGGCGCGCGGCCGATCGAGGGCTTCGATTACGCTCGGGGCCATGGCCGACGCACCGTACAAGCTGATCCTCCTCCGCCACGGCGAGAGCGAATGGAACGCGAAGAACCTGTTCACCGGCTGGGTGGACGTCAACCTCAACGAGAAGGGCGAGAAGGAGGCAGTACGCGGCGGTGAGCTGCTCAAGGACGCCGGCCTGCTGCCCGACGTCGTCCACACCTCGCTCCAGAAGCGCGCGATCCGCACGGCGCAGCTCTCCCTCGAATCCGCGGACCGCCACTGGCTCCCGGTCCACCGCAGCTGGCGCCTGAACGAGCGGCACTACGGCGCACTGCAGGGCAAGGACAAGGCGCAGACCCTCGCGGAGTTCGGCGAGGAGCAGTTCATGCTGTGGCGCCGCTCGTACGACACGCCGCCGCCCCCGCTTGAGGACGGCACGGAGTTCTCGCAGTCGGACGACCCGCGCTACGCGACGATCCCGCCGGAGCTGCGCCCGCGCACGGAGTGCCTGAAGGACGTCGTCGTCCGCATGCTCCCGTACTGGTACGACGGCATCGTCCCCGACCTCCTGGCCGGCCGCACGGTCCTGGTGGCCGCCCACGGCAACTCCCTCCGTGCCCTCGTCAAGCACCTCGACGGCGTCTCGGACGCGGACATCGCGGGCCTGAACATCCCGACGGGCATCCCGCTCGCCTACGAACTGGACGCATCCTTCAAGCCGCTGACCCCGGGCGGCACATACCTGGACCCGGCGGCGGCCGCGGCGGCGATCGAGGCTGTGAAGAACCAGGGCAAGAAGAAGTAAGCACGTACGGACAGGCCCCCTAGCTGCGGGTTTTCCGCTGGTAGGGGGCCTGTCAGTGCTGGGGCCGTCCCTGGGCCGTCAGGCATTGTCCTGGCTTCTCCGTGTGGCACAGCCCGCTCCGAAGATCAGTGCGGAAGGAGGGACGGACAGAGATGGTCGCCGCGAAAGATGCAGCACTCCTGGGACACGCTGAGATGTGCCAGTACGTCACCGCCGTCGTCGATGCCCTTCGGAAGGTTGGGGCCCCGCCGAGCGAACGATGGGATGAGGCGCGAGCCAGTGCCCTTTACTGGACGGAAGGCGAACCCGTCCTCGCCGGAGGACCGTGGACACGCGGGACGGTCGTGTTCTGGCGGATGACAGACGGCTGGCACTGCGCCCCCTTGGATGTACACGGAGATCCCGAGTGGAAGTACGCGCGCCCTCTTCCAGTTGCCCCTCTGGCCCCGCCCGGGGCTTTTGCCGAGTTCCTGCTGCGGCTGTTCCAGTCAGGTGTGACGCCCCAGCCCGGTCCTGACGTAAACACCGGGGGAGAACGCCAATGACGCTCAGGCGGTTTCCGGGTTCGGCTGCACGCCGCTGAAGACGGCAGCGACTGCCTTCCGAGTGCGCTCCTGGCTGGACGGCATCAGGTGGGCGTACACGCGGAGCGTCAGCCCCGGGTCCGAGTGACCCAGGTACTCGGCGAGCGCCTTGATGTTCTCTCCCGCGTCCAGGAGCACCGAGGCGTAGAAGTGCCGCAGCGCGTGCATCCCGTTCTCGCGTGACTCGACGTACGGCTGGCCACGCTCGGGGGTCGGGATCACCCCGGCGCCGGCCAGCGCCCGCTTCCACGCCTCCTCGTTCAGCGAGGTACGCCAGACGTGACCTCCCCGGGGCCCGGTGAAGATCAGTCGCTTCGTCACCGGTGGCCCGTCCGCGACCTTCCACGGCAACGTGATCTCGACGGGCGGGAACCGCTTCAGGTGGGCCCGGAGCGCGTCCGCGACCGGACCAGGAAGCGGTACGTCCCGGAGCTTGCCACCCTTGGGCGGAGCAAACACGGCCTTGCTGCGGCTCAACTTAAGTTGCTGGACCACATGCAGCGTGCCCGACGCGAAGTCGATCGCATCGACGGCGACACCGAGGATCTCGCCCTGACGCAGCCCGCACCCGGCGCCCAGGTCGACCATCGCTTGGAAGCGCTCCGGCATGGCGGCCCGGACGGCGAAGACCCGTTCCGGCGTCCACGGGATGACACGCTTCGCGTCCACGGTCGGAGGCCGAACCGAGCGGGCAGCACAAGATTCCGGGGGAGATGGCCGTCATCCACGGCCGCGCTCAGAGCAGCCCGCACGTTGGAGTAGATCGTCCGGGCGTACGACCCACGGACGCCGTTCTTCACCTCGCTCCACAACGAGCGGCTGCGAGTGGCACCCCAGTCGATTGAGTGGCAGTCCCGCCGTCGTGGCTGACTGTCGTCGGCTGAGGTTCGTGCCACAACCGTGCCAGATGCAGGGGTCGGCCACGGTCAACGCCGGTGCCCCGCGGTCGAATAGCCGCCCGCTGCCTCGGCCGGCGAAGCCGCAGATCAGACGCGAGATCCCCCAGCCGACGACCGAGTCAGGGTCGGCGCGTCTCTGGCGGCTTCTGCTTGTACCTGCGCTTGATCTCCCTAGGGGAGGCATGACGCAAGCCCTTGAGCGCGCGCTCCCGCCACTTACTCCGGGCGTACTCCTCAAACTTGGCCTCGGCCCGGATCGCTTCAGCGAGCTGTTGATCCATCAGGTCGACCGTTTTCGCCAGATCTTTGACCTCCTTCCACTTCCTTTCGGCCGCGTCGTGCATTTCCTGGTTGTTGAAGTGGGCACGCGCGCGGGCGTGCAACTGACGCCACTCCGACAAGGCGCTGTGCCAGTGGTTGAACGCGACCCAGGCGAACGTCTCCACGGTCTTGATCCCGGGGGAGCCGAACATGTCCAACTGAATCCGGCTCAGGAAGATTGCGTTGAGTTCCCGCTCAGGATCGGGGAAGTCCGCCGATCCTGACTGAGCGCGCAGCAGCTCAGCACGGTGACGTGCCAGCACGTCACGGGTGCGCAGAACCTCTTGGTAGGTGTCCATGCGGCGTTCCCACACGCGGAACGCGCGGTCCCGCCCGCGGGTCAATAGATGGGTGAGGAGTGCCACAGACGTCGCAGCCAAGGCGCCGACCGCCGCGCCTATCAGGGTGGCTTCGACCGGTTGAAGTGCCATGGCGCGATCGTAGGGCTGAGACGGACCGCGACGAAGGTGCCGGCCGTCAGTCGAACGAGCCCCACACCGGGCGAAGCTGTGGAGTGCGTGCGGACGGTGCCGACACTGTCGGACGCCAAACGTTTTTTAGCATCCGCAGGAACAGTGCAGGTCAGAGGAGGTGAGCGAGGTCCGATGGACGCTGCGGACGCTATCTCCCTCCAAGTCTCCAGTCAGAGAGAAGGAAGGCTCTTCAGGAGGGAGGATCGCGGCACACACGGCCGTCTCCCCCACTCTGAAGAGCCATGGTGAGCCACACGGAACGGGACTTGGCCCGACGTACTTGCCCGAGGTCGCCGTCTGCCCCCAGGTAAAGGTCGTCCTCGGGTGCCTTCCAACGGGGAGCCGCGCACGAGCGGAGCAAGCCCAGAGACGTGCGGCCGTAGGCCGCTCGTTCTTGCTTTTCCCCACCCGACGGCCCGATAGCGCCCGGGCGGCGCCCCTCGCTGAGCCGCCCCGCATGGCCGATTCCGGGTGCTGCCCAGGCGGGCCGCTATCCGCTAACGCACTGGGCACCTGCGGGTTTGACCGCTAGCGAGGTTGCTTAACGTTAGCGGTGCCTGCCGCTAATGCTTGAGATGCCGTGCAGCCTCTCCGGGACGTGGTCCAGGCCGGCGAGGGCTGTGCCTGAGGTGTCGCGGAGAGCGCCGCTCCTAAGGCAGGAAGACCCAGGTGTAGACAGCGCTTATGAGAACGCCTCCAGCGCTCAGGTACATCAGCCACTTGGTGATGTCGTAACCCAGATACCGAGGCGTAGTCGCTTGGCTCGCGATTTCGCGCTGATGTAGGCGGAGTGATTCCGTCCCCAACTCGTCCGCGAGACGGTTCTGTAGTTCGGCGACGGCGTCGGCGGCGAGCGCTGCCGACCGGTGCAGCCTTGTACCTTCCTGCTCAACAGCAACCAAGATGGGAGCCACCATCAAGCACACGAACCCGGCCGCGCCGAACAACTGCGCTTGGACGGCGGCGGCGTACGCAGCTCCCACAATGGCCAGGTACACCACAAGTGTTTGAAGCAGCGTCAACGCTCGGCTTCGCCGGTTCTCGTACCAACGCCATGCGTGGTCAAGGGCGATAGCCAGTGTCTCGCGCTCCCCGTCGGTCATTTGTCACACGATCCCAGGCCGTGAAGGCGGGGTCTACAGGGTCGAGTACAAGTGGATTGTCACCGTGGCGTTGGCCGGACGGACCCAGATCCGGCACCTCTCTGGAACTTCCGACGACGACCAACGACGACCACCAACAACCGTTCAACCGGGATTCGGTTGAGGTAGTCACCCCGCTGACCAGGCCAAAAATCGGGCCCGCCAGACCCAGGGCAAGAAGAAGCAGCCTTCGCAATCATGCCCCTGAGCTGCGCATACGGTGCGGCTCAGGGGCATGTTCATGGTGGGTGGCGTCTGGGTCAGTGGCCTGCCGCGCTGGCGTCGCTGCGTCGGCGTCGGACGGCCGCGGCGTAGGTCGTCAGCCCGCCCAGAACCAGTGCCACGCTGGCAGCGATGATCAGGCTGGCGGTGGAGGAGGCGCCGGTGGCCGCGAGGGAGGCCCCTCCGGTGACAAGACCGGTTCCGGTACCGCTGAGGTAGTTCACGATCGTTTTCCTCTCGGCGGCCTTTCGGCCGCATCGGATCAGGTGGGTCTGACAGAACAAGTGATGAGTGCGTGCGGCTGTGGCTACGCCCCGGTCACTTCCAGGCGGAGACGCGAGTGGCGTACGACTTCACAACCGAGGAGACGAACCAGTACGCGCGCACGGTGGAGAAAATCAGCCCGGGCAGCATCAGCACGTCCACCAGGACGCCCTTCCAGCCGAGGTGGCGGGTGCGGAAGGCTGCGTACACGATCCAGAAGGCGACCAGGCACAGCCAGACGGGGTCCAGGACGAAGCCCGTGTTCGCGATCACGCCGGTCCAGACGGCCAGCCACCCCAATGTGTAGAGGAAGCCGACGAAGCCCAGCACCATGCTGGTGATGGAGAACCACGTGTGCCTGGTCCAGCCACGGCGCCGCAGGGTGTCGACCGTGCCGCGCCCCCAGCGCTCGCGCTGACCAATCAGCTCACGCAGGGTGGGCATCAGGTCCGTGTAGGCGATGCAGTGCTGGTTGGCCGTGACCTTCCAGCCCACTTCCTTCAGCGCGAGCGTCGTCTCGTAGTCCTCCACGAGGTTGGCGTGGTCCTCCCAGAACACCTTGCCGCGCCAGCGCAGGAGGCTCAGCAGCGCCTCGGTGCGGTAGAAGGAGCCGGCGCCCGACATACTGTGGATGCCGAACCGGTAGCGTCCGCGCGCATAGCGCCCGTACTCCATGATCTGCATCCCCAGCAGGTAGCGCTGCCAGAGGTTCTTCCACAGTCCGGTGCGGCCGTGGCAGGTTGCGCTGAGTCCGCCCAGCCTTCGGTCGGAAGCCATCACGTTGCGCGCCCGTTCCAGGAACTTCGGGTGCAGGCTGGTGTCCGCGTCCATGACCAGCAGATATTTCGCGGTGGCCGCGAGTCCGCCGGAAGCGCTGTGCAGCCAGTGGATGCCGTGGTTGAGGGCGCCGGCCTTCTTGTGTGGGTTGCGCGGCAGGTTGAAGACCACCGTGTGCGGCACACCTGGGCGGTCGGCGAACCGATGGGCGAACTCCTCCGTCCGGTCCGCGGAGTTGTTGACCACGACGACGATCAGGTCGGGGGGTGCGCTCTGCGCGGCGAGTGATTCCAGCGCCAACAGCACGCCGTCCTCCTCGTTGCGGGCGGGAAGGATCACGGCGGTCTCCATCAGCGGAGCCGCTCCCTGGGTGACCAGACGTCGCCGGTGAGCGCCTTGCGTACGTCGGCCTCTGCTGTGACCTGGGCCGCCCCCGTGACGGCTGCCCTCAGTGTGTTCCGCTAACGGACTTGACGGGTCTCTCTCCGCCGTGACCGGGCGGCCAGCAGCCGTGGCCCTGTGATCGGACATGATTTTGTTGCCCCCCGGCGGCCTGGCTGCCGCCTTTCTCCCCGACGGCCGTCAGGCCGCCCTCTCGGTCCGGTGACCGCCCGGTGCCGTTCCCCCCGGCCCGGGACAGACTTCGGCAACCACTGCGGTGAGTGGTGGCGCGAGGAGCCATTGTTGCGATGCCGGTCACGGTCCCGGAAGAGTGACGGAGAGGCGTGGGGAAGCTTGAAGGAGGGTGATGGAGCGAGGAGGGGATCAGGTGGCGAGGCCGGGGAGTGCGATCTCCTCTGCGCGCCCTCATGAGAGGAACGGCCCCCAGACGCGAACGTCCCTCGTGTGATGAACACCCGCGCCCGGAGCAGTGGTTCGCTCCCGCCGTGGTGCCGGTCGAAACGCGGGAACACCTTACGCATGAAGGCTTTGAGCAGTCTCGTGACCGACCGACCGACCGACCGGCCGACTGGCTGACCGGCCGACTGACTGGCCGGCAGGCAGGTCGTTCCGCCACTTGTTCGTGCTGTCCTCACACGGTCTGGCGGGCCGTCTCCTTACGGACAGTTGACCGCCTCCGCGATCCGCGCAGCCGCCTCCGCAGGCGTGCGGTGTGTCGTGTCGACGACCTCCGCCTCGGCGTGCAGCCATGTGCGGGCCGCCTCCGCGTAGGGCTCCAGGTGGTGGAGGCGGAACGGGGAGTCGGGGCCGATGACGGTGTCGCCCGCGATGCGTCCGCGCAGGGTGGCCTGGTCGGCGTGGAGGACGAAGTGCCGTACAGGAATGGCGTGTTGCGCGAGGCCTGTGCTGATCTCGCGCCAGTACTGCTCCACCAGCACGGTCATGGGCATCACCAGGACGCCGCCGGCGTAGTCCAGTACGCGTCGCGCGGTCTCGACCACGAGCGGCCGCCACGGCGGCCAGTGCTGGAAGTTGTCCGACCCGGGCCCCGGCAGCCCCGGCGTGATGTCCATGAGCGTCTCGCCGACCTTCTCCGCGTCGAACACCCGCGCATCCGGAATCAGTCGCTGCACGAGCGCGCCGGTCGTCGTCTTGCCCGCGCCATGGGTGCCGTTGATCCATACGATCATGGCCACAACGCTAGTGCCCGACGGCCCGCCCAGGCCCTGGACGCGGGGATACGGCGGTACGCAGCCACCCCGCGAGCACCGCGAAGTCGGCGGCGCGCAGGCCCTCGCCCGGATCGACCCGGTGCAGCAACGACGGCTCCCGGCGCTGCGCGTCCACCCAGAGGCGGTCCATGGCGCCGATCTCGTCGTCGACCCAGATGAACGGGCGGCGGCCGGCCCACTCGACGAGGTGCCGGGTCTTCCAGTGCAGACCGCGTGGCCCCTCGTCGGCGGACGTTTCCGGCCACCTCACCACGGGCAGTACCGGCAGCCCGATCCGTGGAGCGACCACCTCGTTCGCGTCGTCCAGCCAGGTCGAGGCCCACACCAGGTCGCATCCCAGCGTCAGCAGGCGCGGCCCGACGGTGGGGTCGAGCCGCTCCAGCAGCGGGTTTCCTGAGGGTGGAGAGGCCAAAGGACCAGCAGGCCCGGGGAACCGGCCGTCCGACGGGCCGAACGGGATCAGTGGGCCGTCGATGTCGAGGAAGAGGACGGGGCGTCCCTCCTCGCACTGGTCGTTCAAAGGTGTTCCTTTCTGATCATGTGTGCCGCTACAGTGACCCAGCTGTCGTGGAGAACGTGAGGTGTCCGTTCCACGTCGGGGAGGCGAACGGCAGCCCTTTTCAGCTCTTTTGTCCATGCCTTGCCGTCAGTGCGGCATCGCAGTTGTCAGCATTCTTGTGGGGGCACATGAAGATTCACAGACGCCGCGTGCTCGCGGCACTGGGCACCGTCGTGGCCGTGGCCGCCGGCATGGCGACCGTCACGCCCGGCGCGGTCGCGGCGGAGCCCGTCACCTGGCAGGCCGCCGACGGCAAGCTGACGTTCGTCAACGGCGCCCGTAACGTCATCCAGACGCAGGAACCCGGCAGCAGCACCTACACCGACTTCCTCGCCGACGCCCGCCAGCCTGCCTGGTCGCCCGACGGCAGCCGGGTCGCGTACGTGAAGAACAACCGGGTCGAGACCCGCCGTTACACCGGCTCCACCCTGGTCAAGATCCAGGAACAGGGCTCGATGACCAGCGTCGGCCACCCGACGTTCCTGGGCTCGGGGGAGACGGTCGTGTACTCCGGCGGCGGTCGCCTCCGGTACGCGTCCTCGGACGGTTCCCGCTACGCCCAGCCGCTGTTCTCCACCGCGGAGGACGGCTGCGACCGGCAGCCCAGCGCGTCGGTCAACGGCCTGGTCGCCTTCGTCCGCACCGGCGACACCTGCGGATCGCCGACCGGCTCGGCCATCTGGCTGTGGGAGAACGCCACCGGCGGCTTCACGAAGCTGGCCGACTCCGGCACCAACCCCGCGATCTCGCCCGACGGCACCCAGGTCGCGTTCGTACGCGAGGCGGACGGCCTGAGCCGGCTCTTCGTCGTCAACACCGACGGCACCGGCGAGCGCCAGCTCACCTTCACCGACGCCGCGTACGCCCCGGCCTGGTCGCCCACCGGCACCCGGATCGTCGTCACCAACGGCACCGACGAGGACGTGGCCATCCCGCGCATCGTCGACGTCGCCACCGGTGAGGTCACCAAGGTCGCGCTCCCGCCGGGTACGTCCTCGGCCCTCGACCCCGCCTGGCAGCCGCTGCGCAGCCAGAGCGTGGGCCGGGTCTGGGGCGCCGACTCGTACGCCACGAACGTCGCCGCGTCCCGCTGGACCTGGAACACGACCGGCCAGAGCGAGCCCGGTCTGATCGACGCGAAGACCGCCGTCCTCATCAGCAAGGACAGCCCGTCCTACGCCCTGACCGGGCAGACCCTCGCCGGTCAGAAGCTGGGCCCCCTGCTGATGACGTCGAAGACCTCGGTGTCGACCGGCGTCCAGAACGAGCTGAAGCGCGCGCTGAAGCCCGGCGCCACCGTCTACCTGGTGGGCAACACGGACATCCTGTCCAGTGCGGTCGCGACCAAGGTCAGCTCGCTCGGCTTCACCCCGAAGCGGCTGTCCGGCACCTCGCGCTACTCCACCTCCGTGGCGGTCGCCAAGGCCGTCACCAGCTCTCCGGAGTACGTGTTCATCGCCACCGGCACCGACTACCACTCGGCGATCGCGGCCTCCGCCGCGGCCGGGGCTCTCGGCGCGGGCGGCAAGGGCACGGTCGTCCTCAACGAGGGCAACACGCTCTCGTCGTCGGTGAAGTCGTACCTCAACTCGATCGACCCCGACCGGACCCTGGTCATCCCGGTCGGCACCTCGGCGAAGTACGCGCTCACGCACACGTCCTTCTCCAACTGGCCCGACACCTACTCGTACTACCCGGTCAGCGGCAGCGGCCACGACGGTACGTCCGCCGAGCTGGCGCGGTTCTGGTGGAGCTCGCCGTTCCAGGTCGGCCTGGCCTGGACGGACAGCTGGCGCGGTGGTGTCTCCGCGAGCACCGGCATGCTCCACTACGGCCCGGTCCTGTGGACCGACGAGACGACCCTGTCGGAGACGAGCGCCACCTACCTGCGTCAGCAGGCGGCCGGCGTCAACTCCGTCATCGCCTTCGGCGGGACCGGCTCGGTCTCCGCGGCCGAGCTGACCGCAGCCGGCTCCGCGATCAGCGCGGGCAGCTCGCTGGTGCAGTACCGCCCGTACTACGACGGTGTCACCCCGGCGCAGGCGACCGCGCGCTCGGCAGCCCCCGGCGCGGTGAGCGACACCGCGCAGCGGGCGACCGGTACCGCGGCCCCGCAGCCGGACCTGGACGCGGTGCGCACCACCAACCGGTAGTCGCCGCCCGGCGCACGGACCGATGAACGAACGGAAGGGCCCCGCACCTGAAGCGGGGCCCTTCCGCGTTCACCGGGAACGCCGCAGGCGCCTCAGCCGCACTGACAGGGATTGCCGGACTGGCACCCGCATCCGCAGCCCGAGCCGCAGCCGCAGGCGCCGAAGAGTGGCAGGCTCTTGATCTCGACGGGCTGCTGCGTCTCGCGTTCCTGGGTCGGGTCGGGTGTGGTGGGGGAATCGGCCATGGGTCCCTCCTCGAAGGCTTGTGCCTGCTCCCATTGCATTCCCCCGGGGCCGGGCGCATCAACGGCGCACTGAGGCTTTCGCGCCCCTGCCCGCACCCGATGCGCCCCCTCGCGGCGGGAACCCGAGCACCGGACCCCTGACCACGCCCGGAGGTGCCGCCACCGGAACCCGGCCCCCGGCACCGCCACTGCCCGCGTACGGATCAGGCGCCCTCGACCTGCGGAGCCGTCTGCAGCTCGTCGGCGTGCTCACCCGTCACCAGGTACACCACACGGTTCGCGACCGACACCGCGTGGTCCGCGAAGCGCTCGTAGTAGCGGCCCAGCAGCGTCACGTCCACCGCGGTCTCGATGCCGTGCTTCCAGCGGTCGTCCAGGAGGTGCTGGAAGAGCGTGCGGTGCAGGAGGTCCATCGCGTCGTCGTCCTGCTCCAGCTGCAGGGCGAGGTCGACGTCCTTGGTGATGATGACCTCGGCCGCCTTCGCCATCAGCCGCTGCGCGAGCTGGCCCATCTCCAGGATCGTGGCGTGCAGGTCCTGCGGGATGGCCCGCTCCGGGAAGCGCAGCCGTGCCAGCTTCGCCACGTGCTGGGCGAGGTCGCCGGAGCGTTCCAGATCGGCCGACATCCGGAGCGAGGTGACGACGATCCGCAGGTCCGTGGCCACGGGCTGCTGCCGGGCCAGCAGGGTTATCGCCCGTGCCTCAAGGTCGTGCTGGAGATCGTCGACCTTCTGGTCGGCCGCGATCACGCTCTCCGCGAGCTTCAGATCGGAGTCGAGGATCGCCGTAGTGGCGCGACCGATGGCCGACCCGACGAGGCGGGCCATCTCGACCAGGCCCTCGCCGATCGAGTCAAGTTCCTCGTGGTACGCGTCCCGCATCTGGATGTCCCTTTCCAACGTCTGCTTCGGAGGTTCACTGGGGCTCGTGAACCCCACGGTCCCACGCTCCGGCCTGAACGCGTCGGTTTACGTCCCCTCACATGAACCACCACCGGCACCCAGGTGAATTCTGGGCGACGTCACCTCTTCCCGCAGGTGGGAAGGGTGCGCGGTCCGGTCGTACGAAGTGAACCAGTGGGGTCCCCAGAGTGAACTCTGGGCGACGAGTGTTCGAGTCCACCCTCGGACCGCTGTGACCGGGGCGTACAGCGTGCCTAACCTGGAGCCATGGACGTGAACGCGGCTGTCGCCGCAGCGGCAGCGATCGCCGGTGTGCTCACCGGTGTCATCGCCGTGCTGGCGTTCCGCTGGAGTGAGCGGGAACAGAAACGCCCCACCCGCACCTCTTTGCACACCGACCCGGTCCTGCCACCGGGCGTCGACACGGTTCTGTCCGTGCTCCGCTCCTCCGCCGTGGTGCTCGACGAGTCCGACGCCGTGGTCAAGGCCAGCTCGGCCGCGTACGCCCTCGGTCTCGTGCGCGGCGGGAAACTGGCCGTCGAGCCGATGATCCTGATGGCCCGCGACACCCGCAGGGACGGCGAGATACGGCAGGTCGAGCTGGACCTGCCCCGCCGCGGCACCGGCCGGGGCGAGGCACTCGCCGTGTCCGCCCGGGTGGCGCCGCTGGGCTCCCGGCTCGTCCTGCTCCTGGTCGAGGACCTCACCGAGGCCCGCCGGATCGAAGCCGTACGACGCGACTTCGTGGCCAATGTCAGCCACGAGCTCAAGACCCCGGTCGGCGCGCTCTCCCTCCTGTCCGAGGCCGTCATGGGCGCCTCGGAGGAACCGGAGGCCGTGGAGCGCTTCGCCGGACGCATGCAGATAGAGGCGACCCGCCTCACCAACCTCGTCCAGGAACTCATCGACCTCTCCCGCGTCCAGAACGACGACCCGCTGGAGGACGCGGAGCCGGTCCGCGTCGACGAACTGGTCGCCGAGGCGATCGACCGCTGCCGCCACCAGGCCGGCACCAAGCAGATCACCATGGCCGCCGGCGGCACCGCCGACCTGCGCCTGTGGGGCAATCGCGGCCAGCTGGCCGCGGCCCTCGGCAACCTCGTGGAGAACGCCGTCAACTACTCGCCCGCCCGCACCCGGGTCGGCATAGCCGCGCGCAGGGTGACCGCGCCCGGCGGAGACCTCATCGAGATCGCCGTGACCGACCAGGGCATCGGCATCTCCGAGAAGGACAAGGAGCGCGTCTTCGAGCGCTTCTACCGCGTCGACCCGGCCCGTTCCCGCGCAACCGGCGGTACGGGACTCGGGCTCGCGATCGTCAAGCACGTGGCCGCCTCGCACAGCGGGGAGGTCACGGTGTGGAGCTCCGAGGGTCAGGGCTCCACCTTCACGCTGCGGCTGCCGGAGGCGGGCGCCGCCCGCGACCGCGCGAGCGGCGACCAGATGCCCGGCCTCGACGAAGACGACGAGACCGGTCAGACCGACGGGACGACCACCGTCTCATCCCCGTACGAACCCTTTTCTGCCCCGGAGGTCCACCCGTGACCCGAGTGCTCGTCGTCGAGGACGAGGAGTCCTTCAGCGACGCTCTGTCCTACATGCTTCGCAAAGAGGGCTTCGAGGTCGCCATCGCGGCCACCGGGCCCGACGGGCTCGACGAGTTCGAGCGCAACGGCGCCGACCTCGTCCTCCTCGACCTGATGCTGCCCGGCCTGCCGGGCACCGAGGTGTGCCGCCAGCTGCGCAGCCGTTCGAACGTTCCGGTGATCATGGTCACTGCCAAGGACAGTGAGATCGACAAGGTCGTGGGGCTCGAAATAGGAGCCGACGACTATGTGACCAAGCCCTTCTCGTCGCGTGAGCTGGTCGCCCGCATCCGGGCCGTCCTGCGCCGCCGCGGCGAGCCGGAGGAGGTCAGCGTGGCCGCCCTGGAGGCGGGCCCGGTGCGGATGGACGTCGACCGCCACGTGGTCACCGTCTCCGGCTCCAAGGTCGACCTCCCGCTCAAGGAGTTCGACCTCCTGGAGATGCTGCTGCGCAACGCGGGCCGCGTCCTGACGCGCATGCAGCTCATCGACCGGGTGTGGGGCGCCGACTACGTGGGCGACACCAAGACGCTGGACGTCCACGTGAAGCGCCTGCGGGCGAAGATCGAGCCGGACCCCGGCGCGCCGCGCTACCTGGTGACGGTCCGCGGCCTCGGCTACAAGTTCGAGCCGTAGACCGCACCGGACCATCACGTCCGCGCACGGCAGTAGGTACTGCGAAGGGCGGGACCCCCGGAAGAGGGGTCCCGCCCTTCGTCATGCGTACGTCATCCGTACGGAGGAGGCCTGCTGCCTGTACGGGACCTGGCCGTACAGGACCCGCCCGTACGGGAGAACGGTGGCTGTGGGCCGCTCAGTGGCCCGCTGCCGACTCCGAGGCGTCCGCGCTGGCCGAGGCCGCGTCGGTGGCCTGCGTGCCCGCCTCACCCGTCTCCTCGGTCTCACCGGCCGCGGATCCGGACGGCGTCGGCGACCCGGTGGCCGTACCGGACTCCGACGCGGAGGCGGAGGGCTCGGTGCTCGGCGCCGCCGGGGCCGCGCTCGGGCCCCATTCGGCGTAGTAGCCGTGGCCGGGCACGACGAACGCCTCCAGCTTCACGTCGCCCGTCTTGCTGAAGGTGAAGGTGACCGGCTGCGCGTCGCCGTCCGCGAACGCCTCGCGGCTGCTCTCCAGTACGGCGGAGGCGTTGCCCTTGCCGCCGAGGACCAGCGAGCCGTGGGCCGGGACGGTCAGCTTGCCCGAGCCCTTGGCGGGCTTGAGCTCCGCGGGCTGCCCGATGCCCTCGACCTTGATCGACTCCAGGGTCTGGGGCTTGTCGTCGCTGTTGAACAGGGTCGCGGAGACCGCGGCGGGTCCCGTCGACTCCAGCTCGGCCTGGGTGATGACGACGGCGTTCTGGATCTTGATCTGGCCGACGGTGACGGCCGCGTTGTCCGGCTTGATCTCCAGCGTCTGGGCCTTGTTGCCGGCACCGCACGCGGCGAGCGAGGCGATCGAGAACGCGATGGCGGCGGCGGCGAGGCTGCCGCGTCGAAGGCTGCTGCTCACGGCGGCGGCAACTCCTAGAACGTGGGCGGAACAGGGCGACTCCTCTGTAAAGCCGCCCTAAGGGTCAGTCAGCGGCCTCAGGTTACCGAGCCGTTCCCGCGCCGCCGCACCCGACCCGCCCCTACGGGTGCCCGACCGTGACCGTACGCCGCTTCTCCGTTCCCCCGGCTCTCACGTCACCCGGTGTACTTGCATGCTGCATGGACCCGTCCGCCGTGCTCTCGTCCGTCTTTCGTCCGTTTTTCACATAAGAACCCTCGGTAAGCCACCGACAAGCCCCCGGCGCGGTCTTGCGGATTTCCCGTAAGGAATGCGTGGCGGCCCGGGAAATTGATCTTCGGTTGATCTCCCGTCGATCTCGGGTCGATCTCCGCGTCCATCTCCGGCCGATCGGATGCCGATCTTCGCCACGCGTGATCAATTCCGGATTCGTCTCGTACGTGACTCCGACAGCCGAACGGAGTAGCGGAAGATGGGCCCCCGGAACCCGACAAATCCGGACGATCAGGCACGTGGGCGGGGATCGGAGGTGTTGTAACGTGCGCGTTTCTCCCCGCCAGGAGAGCCGCTCCGACCTGCGAATACCGTCGTCCGCGACCCCTCCGCAGCACGTTCACGTTGGGATTGTCAAGCCCCGAGATATGCCCTGACCTGCGAAAACGCCATTCAGAACACGCGGTTTCCGTGTTACCCTGGATAGCCACGGAAGGGGTACCTGTCACATGACGTTCAAGGTTGGCGACACCGTGGTCTATCCCCATCACGGGGCCGCGCTGATCGAGGCTATCGAAACTCGCCAGATCAAAGGCGTGGACAAGACCTACTTGGTGCTGAAGGTCGCCCAGGGCGACCTGACAGTGCGTGTGCCAGCGGACAATGCGGAGTTCGTCGGCGTACGTGATGTGGTCGGTCAGGACGGGCTGGACCGGGTCTTCGAGGTACTGCGCGCGCCGTACGCCGAGGAGCCCACTAACTGGTCGCGTCGTTACAAGGCAAATCTTGAGAAGCTCGCCTCCGGCGATGTCATCAAGGTGGCGGAGGTAGTCCGTGACCTGTGGCGTCGTGAGCGCGAGCGTGGACTCTCCGCCGGCGAGAAGCGCATGCTCGCCAAGGCCCGCCAGATCCTGGTGAGCGAGCTCGCCCTCGCGGAGAACACGAACGAGGACAAGGCCGAGGCCCTGCTCGACGAGGTCCTCGCGTCCTGATGCCCGTCACGCTCTGATCGCTTTTCGACCAGAGGCGAAACGAGCGGTTCGGCGCAATGAAATGCCGCGGTGCCCGATGACGTATTCACTGTCGCCGGGCGCTGCGGCATGTTCGTACCCGGGCCTGATTCCACCCGGGGCATGTCCATACCGGGAAAGCGTGCACACACACCGTGCACACCGTGCACTCGGACGGCCCTCGACAATTCAGGGATCCGATACTCGGAGTGCCGGGCCCGGACAGCTGGCTCGACCATCTTCACGGAAGGGTCCGGTCAAAGCGTCGCGCCCGGCACTCCCCCAGCCCGTCGGCCGGGGTACGCCCAGGCCATACCCACGTCGGCCGAGCATACAAACCTGACAGGAACCGATGTCTGACGATTCGCGCCCCACGCCTCCCGGGGCCCGTACCGCGGCCGTGATTCCGGCCGCAGGCCGAGGCGTGCGCCTCGGCCCTGGCGCTCCCAAAGCGCTTCGCGCGCTGAACGGCACCCCCATGCTGATCCACGCGGTCCGGGCCATGGCCGCGTCGCGTGCCGTCTCCCTCGTCGTCGTCGTGGCGCCGCCCGACGGGGCCGCGGAGGTCAAGACGCTCCTCGACTCCCACGCACTGCCCGAGCGGACCGAGTTCCACGTCGTACCCGGAGGCGACAGCCGCCAGGACTCCGTACGCCTCGGACTCGAAGCGCTGCCGCCCGGCATCGACATCGTCCTCGTCCACGACGCGGCCCGTCCCCTCGTACCCGTCGACACCGTCGACGGCGTCATCGAGGCGGTACGCGACGGGGCGCCGGCCGTCGTCCCCGCGCTGCCGCTCACGGACACCGTCAAGCAGGTCGAGCCCGCCGGGACGGCCGGGGAACCCGAACCCGTCGTCGCCACCCCGGACCGGGCACGGCTGCGCGCGGTCCAGACCCCGCAGGGCTTCGACCGCGACACCCTCGTACGGGCCCACGAGACGGTCACGGACGACGTCACCGACGACGCGAGCATGGTCGAGCAGCTCGGACTGCGGGTCGTGGTCGTGCCAGGCCACGAGGAGGCGTTCAAGGTGACGCGCCCGCTGGACCTGGTCCTCGCGGAGGCGGTCCTGACGCGGCGGAGGCTGAACGATGGCTTCTGAGACGTCCCTCGTGGAACCCCCGCTGCCGCAGGTCGGGATCGGCACCGACATCCACGCCTTCGAGGAAGGCCGCGAACTGTGGTGCGCCGGCCTGCTCTGGGAGGGCGAGGGGCCCGGTCTCGCCGGCCACTCCGACGCGGACGTCGTCGCGCACGCCGCGTGCAACGCGCTGTTCTCCGCGGCGGGGCTGGGCGATCTGGGACAGCACTTCGGTACGGGGCGGCCCGAATGGTCCGGGGCGTCCGGGGTGACGCTCCTGACGGAGGCGGCCCGGATCGTGCGGGCGGCGGGGTTCCGGATCGGCAATGTGGCCGTGCAGGTGGTCGGGCCCCGGCCGAAGATCGGGAAGCGGCGGTCCGAGGCGCAGGCGGTTCTCTCCGAGGCGGTGGGGGCGCCGGTGTCCGTGTCCGGCGCCACGACCGACGGGCTCGGGTTCGCCGGGCGCGACGAGGGGTTGATGGCGGTGGCGACGGCGTTGGTGGCGCGGGTGGGTTGACGGGCTTTTCCTCGCCCCCGCCGCCCCTACCCTCCCCGTCACTGCATGGGGGCTGCGCCCCCTCGCCCCCTGATCGCGCTGCGCGCTCGTCCTCAAACGCCGGACGGGCTGGAGATGTGCGGACGGTCCGCGAATCTTTCAGCCTCTCCGGCGTTTGAGGAGCGGGGGTTCGGGGGCAGCGCCCCCGAGGAAAACGCCTATGACGTCATCGGCACGGTACAGATGTCACGAATACGTGTCCCATGCGCGATAAGGGTCGCGGGGCACTGGTCACCGCCCACTACCCTGGTGGGGTGACTATTCGCCTGTACGACACCAGCGCCCGGCAGATTCGCGATTTCACCCCGATCACGCCGGGTTGTGTCTCGATCTACCTGTGTGGCGCCACGGTGCAGGCGGCCCCGCACATCGGCCACATCCGCTCGGGCCTGAACTTCGACATCATGCGCCGCTGGTTCGAGTACCGCGGCTACGACGTGACGTTCGTCCGCAACGTGACGGACATCGACGACAAGATCATCCGGAAGTCCGCGGAGCAGGACAGGCCCTGGTGGGCCATCGGCTACGAGAACGAGCGCGCCTTCAACGACGGCTACACCGCACTCGGCTGCCTCCCGCCGACGTACGAGCCGCGCGCCACCGGCCATGTCACCGAGATGGTCGAGATGATGCGCGGGCTCATCGAGCGCGGTCACGCGTACGAGGCCGACGGGAACGTCTATTTCGACGTACGGTCCCTGCCCGGCTACCTCTCCCTGTCCAACCAGGACCTCGACGAGCTGCGCCAGCCCGCCGAGGACGGCGAGACCGGCAAGCGGGACCCGCGGGACTTCGCCATGTGGAAGGCCGTCAAGCCCGGCGAGCCGTCCTGGGAGACGCCCTGGGGACGGGGCAGGCCCGGCTGGCACCTGGAGTGCAGCGCGATGGCCCACAAGTACCTGGGCGCAGCCTTCGACATCCACGGCGGCGGCATCGACCTGATCTTCCCGCACCACGAGAACGAGATCGCCCAGGCCGTCGGCTTCGGCGACGAGTTCGCGCACTACTGGGTGCACAACTCATGGGTGACCATGAGCGGCGAGAAGATGTCGAAGTCTCTCGGCAACAGCGTGCTGGTGAGCGAGATGGTCAAGGCGTGGCGCCCCATCGTGCTGCGCTACTACCTCGGCACCCCGCACTACCGCTCCACCATCGAGTACAGCGAAGAGGCACTGCGCGAGGCCGAGTCGGCGTTCGCCCGGATCGAGGGCTTCGTACAGCGCGTGGTGGAGAAGGCCGGGGGAGCGGTCGAGCCCGCGGCCGAGGTGCCGCCGGCGTTCGCCGAGGCGATGGACGACGACCTGGGGGTCCCGCAGGCCCTCGCCGTCGTGCACACCACGGTCCGCCAGGGGAACTCCGCGCTGGCCGCCGACGACAAGGAGGCGGCCGTCGCCCGGCTCGCCGAGGTCAGGGCCATGCTCGCGGTCCTCGGCCTCGACCCGCTCGACCCGCACTGGGCGGGCGAGAGCGACCGCGGCGAGGACCTCCACGGAGTCGTCGACACGCTCGTACGGCTGGTGCTGCAGCAGCGCGAGTCCGCCCGCGTCCGCAAGGACTGGGCCACCGCCGACGCCATCCGCGACCAGCTCAACCAGTCCGGGCTGGTCATCGAGGACGGCCCCCAGGGGCCGCGCTGGACCCTCGGCCCGCGCTGACCATTTCTTGATCGATTGTGCCGTCCGGGTCTCCGGGCGGCACACTTGCATGGACGCACACCCGTACGTCCGTCCGTACGTCCTCACTCCGTCCGTACGTCTCCCGTACGTCTTCACACAGACAGGTAGGTCATGGCCGCTAACAACCGCCGCATGTCCGGCAAGAAGGGCGCGCAGGTCGGCAGTGGCGGCCAGCGGCGCAAGGGTCTCGAAGGCAAGGGCCCCACCCCGCCCGCCGAGGCGCGCAAGGGCCACAAGAAGAACCGCATCGCAGGCGCCAGGGCCAAGCAGCTCGTGCGCAAGCCCTCGCCGCGCGGCGGCCGGGGCGGCAAGGGCACGTCCGAGATGGTCGTCGGCCGCAACTCCGTCGTCGAGGCGCTGCGTGAGGGCGTCCCCGCGACGATGCTGTACGTCCAGCAGTTCATCGACAACGACGAGCGGGTGCGCGAGGCGCTGCAGCTCGCCGCCGACCGTGGCGGCATCCACCTCATGGAGGCCCCGCGCCCCGAGCTGGACCGCATGACCAACGGGCTCAACCACCAGGGCCTCGTCCTCCAGGTCCCGCCGTACGAGTACGCGCACCCGGAGGACCTCGCCGCCGCCGCGTACGACGAGGGCACGGACCCGCTGATCGTCGCCCTCGACGGGGTGACGGACCCGCGCAACCTCGGTGCCGTCGTCCGGTCCGTCTCCGCGTTCGGTGGCCACGGCGTGGTCGTGCCCGAGCGGCGTGCGGCGGGTATGACCGCCGGTGCGTGGAAGACGTCCGCCGGTGCGGCCGCTCGTACGCCCGTGGCCCGCGCGTCCAATCTGACGCGGGCGCTGGAGGCGTACAAGAAGGCCGGGCTCGTCGTGGTCGGCCTCGCCGCCGACGGGGAGGCCGAGGTCGGTGACCTGGAGGCCCTCGGCGGGCCCGTCGTCATCGTCGTCGGCAGCGAGGGGAAGGGGCTGTCCCGACTGGTCGGGGAGACCTGTGACTTCCGGGTCCGGATTCCCATGCCGGGCGGGACCGAGTCGCTGAACGCTGGTGTGGCTGCGGGAGTTGTGCTGTACGAGGCCTCGCGCAAGCGGGGTTAGCCGGAGGCTTGGCTGCCTCCGGGCAGTCGGTCGTCCGCAGGTGCGTGGGGGCTGGTCGCGCAGTTCCCCGCGCCCCTTACGGGGCACAGGTCCGCGGCCTTACGGGGCCCGGGTTGATCTTGACGGGGTCCGGACAGATCGGCCGGGTCAAAGCAGTGTCCTAAACACACGTCACTCGGTTAGATGAGTGTGGACACCAGAACACCCCGCACACCCACGGGGGACCGCTCGTTGGGATTCGACGACGCTCCCGCGCTGAGCATGGTGAAGGTGCCGAGCGATCCGGCGCAGGTCATCGTCAATCATGCGAGCTTCCGCGTGCAGCTGAACACCGCGCCGCGGGCCCAGGGCCCGCGCGGCGCGCGGAACTTGAGCTCGGGCGGCGACACCGCGCGCACCCCCGTCGTCGGAACCGCCGCAGGCACCCGCCGCCGCGCGCCCGTCGTCTGGAGCGGGAAGTCCGCCCCCGACGACACGGGCGCCACCCGGCTGCTGCAGGCCGTGCGGAGCACGAGCCTTCGGCACGGAGCCGAGGAAGCGGCGGGCGGCGAAGGCGGCGCGACCCAGGTCATCCCGCGCGTCGACGGCGCCGCGCCCTCCGGGTTCGACGTCGACGCCACCGTCGAGACCCCGACCGTCCGCGGCCCCGAGACCCGCCTCCTGCCGCAGCAACTGCGCAGCGCGGGCAGCGCCTACGAGGAGCTCGACGAACCCCCGTACGCGGAGGGCGACTTCGAGGACGACTCCTACGAGGACGACGACTACCGGGACGAGGACGACGGGGCGCTCAAGCGGCACGGAGCCGCCCCCGTCCGGCACGGCTACTACCCCGGCCGCCGGATGAACCTCGGCGTCGTCCTGCTCCCGATGCGCGTCTTCCTCGGCTTCATCTCCATCTACGCAGGCATGGGCAAGCTCTGCGACCCC
Organism: Streptomyces sp. NPDC060205; assembly: GCF_042728395.1. NCBI lineage: Bacteria > Bacillati > Actinomycetota > Actinomycetes > Kitasatosporales > Streptomycetaceae > Streptomyces > Streptomyces sp. NPDC060205. The sequence continues at coordinate 956 of NZ_JBHWZP010000081.1, read as the reverse complement.
GTCTACTTCGACGGCGGCAAGCGCGGCTCCATGGTCAAGTGGCTCAACTCGCTGCACCCCTGGGAACTCGCCGAGCCGCTGCGCGAGTTCGCGCTGCAGCACCCCGTCGGCGCCGGACTCCTCATCGCCTTCTTCCAGGTGATCGTCGGCGTCCTCACCGTCCTCGGTCTGTGGCAGCGGGTCGCGGCCGTCGTCGGGGCGCTGCTGTCGGCGGCGCTGCTGCTCACCGTGAGCTGGAAGTCCGTTCCCGTCTACGACGCACCCGACATCATCTTCCTGGCCGCCTGGTCGCCGCTGATCATCGCGGGCGCCCCCGTCTACTCCATCGACGGCCGCCTCGCGGGCGAGGCCTGGCGCACCCTCGGGCCGCGTACCGAGATCTGGGAACTGCGCCGCCGCGTCCTGCGGCGCGGGGCGCTCGTCGCGGCCATCGTCGTCGGACTCACGCTGCTCATCGGGTCGATGCTCGGCGGCGCCGTCCGCGACTCGGACCGCGTGGTCGTCCCCGGCCCGGGCGAGGCCCCGCGCAACGAATTGCCGGGCTCCGCGCTCCCGCAGGAGCCCGGCGCGCGCCGCGACAAGCAGAGCCCCTCGGCGTCGGCCGACTCGCCCACCCGGGGCGCGACCTCGGCGAGCCCGTCGGGCGCCGCGACCTCGCCCGGCGCGACGGCCCGCGAGACGGCCGGCGCCACCGCGGGCCAGCCCAGCCAGACGCAGGGCTCGAACCAGGCCCCGCCGCAGCAGTCGGCGCCCCCGCAGGCGCCCGCCACCACGGCTGGACCGTCCTCCTCGGGCGGCGGCACGGGCGGCGCCACGGGCACGGGCGGTGGCACCGGCTCCGGAGGCGGCACGGGTGGCGGTACGGGTGGCTCCGGAGACTCCGGCGGTAAGTCGGGGCTCGTGGGCGGTCTGCTCGGCTGAGGCCCGTAGGACGCCGATGGGGCCCCGCACCTGAC